>CALMRL010000623.1:0-3690 GCA_937873345.1 uncultured Beijerinckiaceae bacterium
GTCTACGCGCCGGCCGCGGCGGCGACGCTGCGGCGGCTGGTGGAAGCCTACACCGACTACATCAAGAACGGCGACGACGAGGGGCTGCGCCGGCTCTCGGTGCGCAACCTGCCCGTGGCGAAGCGGCTGCTCGGCGAGATCGAGCGAAAGACTGCCTTCCGCTAATTGGCGCCAGTCCAGCGAGAGCAGGCGCGACGACACAGAAGCGTCAGTTCGGCAGCAGTCCGATGACCACGCTGGCGAGCAGGAACACGCCGATCAGCACGCGGTAGACCACGAAAGGCCAGGCGGAGAAGCGCTCCAGCACCCGCATCAGGCCCCAGATCGCGGCGAAGGCCGAGATCGACGCGATCACGATGCCGAAAAACAGCACCGACCAGCCATGCAGGCCGAGGCCCGCCTTGCGCAGCTTCCACAGCTCGAACAGGCCGGCCAGGGCGATGGTGGGGATGCCGAGGAGGAAGGAGAAGCGCGCCGCCTCGTCGCGCTGCAGCCCGAGGAACAGCGCCGCCGTCAGCGTCGAGCCGGAGCGCGACACGCCGGGGATCAAGGCGCCGACCTGGGCGAAGCCGACGATCAGCGCGTCGCGGAGCGTGACGTGGTCGATGGTGCGCACGTGCCGCGCCGCGCGCTCGGCGAAGGCGAGCAGCCCACCCATCACGATGCAGGCGAGGCCGATCACGGTGAGCGTGCGCAGCGGCGAGCCGCAGCTGTTGAGCTTCGAGGACAGCAGCAGGCCGACGACCGAGACCGGGACCGTGGCGAGCAGGATCCAGACGAAGAAGCGGAAGTTCCAGTCCTCGAAGTCACGCCGGCGCAGTGCCGCGGCGACGCCCTGACCCAGGCCCGCCACGTCGGCGCGGAAGTAGGAGATCACCGCCGCCAGTGCGGCCAGCTGCATCGCCGCCGAGAAGGCCGAGCCTGGGTCCTGCCAGCCGAGCAGCGCGGGGACGATGCGCATATGGGCGGTCGACGAGATCGGCAGCAGTTCGGAGATGCCCTGCACGACGCCGAGCACGCCGACCTTCAGGAAACCGAGACCGACGAAGCCTGTGTCCAGTCCCGAGGTGCAGCCATCCGCCATCGAGGTCCCCGTTGCCTGAAGCCGATTCGGCAGGCCGCGCCGCCGGTTCCTGTCAGCTTCACCGGGCGAGATCAACGCGTGGTTAACGAAGCGCCCCATCCCTTCGTGCGGCCGAGCACGGAACCGAACCGCCCGGCCGGCGTAATACTCCCCGCATACTGAGGGGTTTGCACCATGAACATTGCCAAGTTCGGCGCCGCGCTCTTCGCGGCCACGGTTCCGCTCGCCGCCTTCCAGGCCTCCATCTCGCCGGCCTCGGCAGCGTCCGTGCAGACCGAGATGTTTCTCGACAATCTCGCGCCCAACGTCGATTTCCTCGATCAGTCGAGCCGCTTCGCGCTCAGCAACTCGAAAAGCGGCAAGGTGCACGACTTCGCCCGCGTCCAGGCTCGCGAACAGACATTGGCCGCCAACGCGCTCGACGAGTGGCGCGATGGGCGCAAGGTGGCCTCACCGGAGGGCGACGCGCTGCACACCGGCCGTTCGGCAGCGATCGACGGGCGGGCCGTTCAGGTCGATCAGCGCATGCCGCTCGGCAAGGAGGACTTGGATAGCCTCGAAGGGCTCGACGGTCTGGCTTTCGACCAGGAATATCGCTCCAAGCAGCGCGAGGCGCTGGTGCAGATCGAGGCGGACTACCAAAGCTACATCGCCCATGGCGATGACCCCGTCTTGCTGGCGATGGCGAGCAGCGAACTGCCGAAGGTGCGTCAGCGCCTCGCGGCGCTTGGCCGCATCTGATCGCAGGGGCCTTCAAGTCGTGCTCTTTGATCGCTGCGCGGGGTACCGAAATGGTGCCGTCGATGTTCTTTTGATGCTTTCTGTGGGGTTAGCGGCATTAGTATGAATGCTTTTCGCTCCTTGCTGATCGGTAGCGTTCTCTCGACCGCGGCCGCGACGGTCGCATCGGCCCAGTCCACGCCTCGCCTTTCGCCAATGAGCGAGGCATTTCTCGCCAACGTCAGGCCGAACGTCGTTTTTCTTGATCGGTCTAGCCGCCTCGCCGCCGATCACACCGGTGATGTGGCGCTCCGCTCCTACGCTCGCGCTGAGAGCCTTGATGCCGTGCGCACCGTCGAACTGCTGAAAGGTGTGGCTCCCGCCAAGCAGACAGCCGTCGCTTCGAACGATTCCGCCGTTCTGATGACTGGCCGCTCCGTGGCGATCGATGGGCCGACTGCTGGCCCCGGCCAGTCCGCCAACGGTCGGCAGCCTCTTGGCGAAGCCGATGTCGCTTCGCTCACCAAGCTCAGCGGCCGCAAGTTCAACGACGCGTTTTGGGTGGCGCAGGTCGATGCGCTGAGCCAGTTGCGCGCCGACTATCAGGCTTATATCGACGACGGCGACGACGCCGCACTGATCGCGATGGCGAAGCGGGAGTTGAGAAGTGTCGAGGATCGTCTGGCGGCGCTGAGTAAGGTCTGAGCCTCTCAAGGTCTGAGACTAATCTAGGTTTTTCATCCGGGCCCGGGTCGTCGCAAGACGATCCGGGCCTTTCCGCATCGGGATGCCGATGCGAGGCGCGGCAATCGGGATGCGCCCTTCGCTCGGCTTGCCCGCCGCGCGGAGGCTTGCTACATCGCGGCCCTTACCGAGTTCTCGCCAGCCGTCCATGCGTCGGCTCGCATCTCATCGATGCGATGGCCTCCACGCGAGGCCCCGGCCGGCATGAACCCTCACCGCCACACGAACCGCCGACGCCGCCCGACAGGGCACCCCGGGAGAATGAATGTCTGACGTTTCCACCTATTCGCCTTCGCGCGACGACTTCGCCGCGCTTCTCGATCAGTCCTACGGCGAGAGCGAAGCCTTCGAGGGCACGGTCATCAAGGGCCGCGTCGTCGCTATCGAGAAGGATGTCGCGGTCATCGACATCGGCCTGAAGACCGAGGGCCGCGTCGCCCTCAAGGAGTTCCAGGGCCCTGGCCGCGAGGGCGACATCGAGGTCGGCTCCGAGGTCGAGGTCTACCTCGAGCGCATCGAGAATGCGCTCGGCGAGGCCGTGATCTCGCGCGACAAGGCGCGCCGCGAGGAGAGCTGGGTCAAGCTCGAGAAGGCGTTCGAGGCCCAGGAGAAGGTCGAGGGCGTGATCTTCAATCAGGTCAAGGGCGGCTTCACCGTCGACCTCGACGGCGCCGTGGCCTTCCTGCCGCGTTCCCAGGTCGACATCCGCCCGATCCGCGACGTCACGCCGCTGATGAACGTGCCGCAGCCGTTCCAGATCCTCAAGATGGACCGCCGTCGCGGCAACATCGTCGTGTCGCGCCGCACCGTGCTGGAAGAAAGCCGCGCCGAGCAGCGCCACGAGATCGTCGCCAACCTCGAAGAGGGTCAGGTGATCGACGGCACCGTGAAGAACATCACGGACTACGGCGCCTTCGTCGACCTTGGCGGCATCGACGGCCTGCTGCACGTCACCGACATCGCGTGGCGGCGGGTGAACCATCCGACCGAGGTGCTGAACATCGGCCAGACGGTGCGCGTCAAGATCATCAAGATCAACCACGAGACGCACCGCATCTCGCTCGGCATGAAGCAGTTGCTCGACGATCCGTGGCAGGGCATCGAGGCAAAGTACCCGATCAACTCGCGTGGGCAGGGCCGGG
>CALMRL010000623.1:3700-7354 GCA_937873345.1 uncultured Beijerinckiaceae bacterium
GTATCATAGCCTCGCCGAGCCGCGCCACTAGATCGTCGCGAAGCTCCACCAGCTGCAGGTGATCGACGGCACCGTGAAGAACATCACGGACTACGGCGCCTTCGTGGAGCTGGAGCCGGGCATCGAGGGCCTGATCCACGTCTCCGAAATGTCGTGGACGAAGAAGAACGTCCATCCTGGCAAGATCGTCGCCACCTCCCAGGAGGTCGCCGTGCAGGTGCTCGAGGTGGATTCTGCCAAGCGCCGCATCTCGCTAGGCCTCAAGCAGACGCTGTCCAACCCCTGGCAGCTGTTCGCCGAGAAGTTCCCGATTGGCAGCGATGTCGAGGGCGAGGTCAAGAACAAGACCGAGTTCGGCCTCTTCGTCGGTCTCGAGGGCGACGTCGACGGCATGGTGCACCTGAGCGACATCGATGCGAACCGTCCGGGCGAGATCGCCATCGAGGATTACAAGAAGGGCGACGTGGTGCGCGCCCGCGTGCTCGACGTCGACACGGAAAAGGAGCGCATCTCGCTCGGCATCAAGCAACTCGGCACCGACGCCATCGTGCCCGGCGCCGCGGCCGGCGACGAGGGTGGGCCTTCCGAGTTCCGCCGCAACGCCGTCATCACCTGCGAGGTGATCGACGTGAAGGCGGACGGCATCGAGGTTCGCATCGCGAACTCCGACATGACCGCCTTCATCCGCCGCAACGAGCTGGCGCGCGACCGCAACGACCAGCGCCCCGACCGCTTCGCGGTGGGCGAGAAGGTCGATGCCCGCATCACCCAGTTCGACAAGCGCACGCGCAAGATCACGGTGTCGATCAAGGCGCTGGAGATCCACGACGAGAAGGAGGCGATCGCGCAGTTCGGCTCGGCCGACTCCGGCGCCTCGCTCGGCGACATTCTCGGCGCAGCGCTGAAGGCTCGCGACAAGAAGAGCGACTGATCGCTCTTCGTCATCCCATCGAGAACGAGGAAGCCCGGCCGTCGCGCCGGGCTTTTTCATGCCGCCTTCACGAAGCGAGGCGCAGCCCGACGATGCCGCAGACGATCAGGAAGAGGCTCGTGAAGCGCAGGGCGTTTGCCGGTTCGGCGAACAGCGCGATGCCGAGCACCGCCGTGCCGGCCGCGCCGATGCCGGACCAGACGGCATAGGCCGTGCCGACGGGCAGCGAGCGCAAGGACAGCGTCAGCGCGCCGAAGCTCAAGGCCAGCATCAGGGCCACGAAGGCGAGCGCGAGCGGCCTGTGCAGGCCGTCGACGTAGCGGAGGCCGATCGCCCAGCCGCACTCGCAGGCCCCGCCGGCGACGAGGACCAGCCAGGCGATCCCCTTCGACGGCTCCATCGGCTCAGAAGTAGAATTCGAGCGTGCCGCGCCGGCGCACGTCGAGGGTCGCGCAGTGGAAGGCGCCGCCGAAAGCGGCGTAATGCAGGAACGGGCAGGGAATCGGCTCGAAGCCCCATCGCTCCAGCGCCCGCATCATGGCCTCGTGATGCGGATCGACGATGATGCGCTTCTCGTCGATCGCCAGGATGTTCATGCTCAGCCACTTGCCGCACAGCGAGGTGACCTTCAGCACGCGGTCGGTGATCGGCGTCGGCTCCGGCGCGATCAGGATGTCCCAGGATTTCAGAATGTCGGGCAGGCGGTCGGGATCGAGGTAGTCGGGGTTGACGAGCAGCCTGCCCGGCCCGAGCGGCAGGATCGTCGTGTCGATGTGCATCGGGTTGCGGCAGCGACTCTCGATCTCGTGGACGCGGTAGTCCGGCCCGAGGTGCCGGCGCAGCCAGTCGATGCCCATCCCGTTGGTCACGTTGGAGCGGATGCAGAAGATGTCGCGGCCGCAGCGGAAGAAGTCGGCGGCGTCGAACACCGGCTCCCATTCGGTCAAGATGTACCTCATCGCTTCGCCCTCGCGCGGCAGGCGGAACTCCGCGTCGAACAGTTCTTCGGCGAGCTGCGGCCTCGGCGCCGCCGTCCAGCGCGCCCCGCGGCGGAAGTAGTCCTTGAGCAGCGAGCGATAGGAGAAGTTCTCGAAGGTGCGGCAAGGCCAGGCCATCGGCGTCTCGATGATCTCGTCGCCGACGACGAGCAGGTTGTCGCGCGGGCAGGTGTTGCAGAAGCCGCGCGAGGCGAAGTGCGGCGTGCGGAACGACCGATGATGGTCCCAAGGATCGGGGCGGCGCACGGTGATGCCGAGTCCCTCCAGCAGGGCGACCAGTCCGTCGAGTTCGCGCTGCGCCGGCTCGACCATCAGCCTTGGATAGCGGATGCCGGCCGTCAGCCTCTGGCCGATCGCAGCGGCGCCGGGAATGTTGCAGGTGACCACGGGGTGCGCGGAGGGGATGACCGAGCCATCGAGCCGCCCGACGATGATCTCCTCCAGAGGGTCCCACTCGTTGTGGGACGAGACGGGCGAAACGGCCGTCGCGACCGGCGAGGACGGGATGGCGGCATGGACGTTCATCGATACGATCCCCCTTCGCGCTTCGACCGCACGGCGGCCGGGCCAGGACCTCGCCGCGGAGCCGGGGCAATGCGGCACCACGCCCGTATCACGGCGCGCGCTGTCCCAGCAGCGGACTTCGGCCCTCGTGTCAGGTGGCGTACTCTCGTCGTGGCGCCTGAGCTTCACCTTTCTTCACGTTCTCCCGATCTTGCCGCAACATGCGGGAGCTAGGCTCTCCTCATCGCAACACAGGCGAAGGAACAAGCGAATGAGCAACACGAACACCGGCAGCACCCGACGGGCACCGCGCTTGAGCCTGCTGCGGCGCGGCGTGGCGGCGGCGGCCCTCGTCGCCGGCGGCATCGTCATCGGCGCAGGTGGCCTCGCCGTCGCTGGCGGCGAGATGGGAGGCGGGATGATGGGCAGCGAGATGGGTTGGCATCACCATCACCACCACGGCTTCATGGCCGGCATGCTGCAGCGCCGGGTGCGCGGCGCGCTCGACAACGTCGGCGCCACCACCGCGCAGGAGGACAAGGTGCACGACGTCATCGCCAATGCCACCACCGAGCTCGACAAGGACAAGGGCGAGCGCGGGGCGATGCGCCGGCAGATCCTCGACCTGATGAAGGCGCCGACCCTCGATCGCGACGCCTTCGAGAAGCTCCGGGCACAGAAGGTCTCCGAGATGGACGCCAAGTCGAAGGTGGTCAGCAACGCCCTCTTCGATGCGGCGAGCCAGCTGTCGCCGGAGCAGCGCGCCAAGCTCGTCGGCGACTTCGAGGCGCGGATGGATCACGGCGGGTGGGGCCATCATCGCGACGGCGAGCACGACCGGGACCGCGGCATGGAGCGAGGGATGGATCGCAGTCCGGGTGACCACGGCCCCGATGGTCACGACGGCCCCGACCACGGCTGATGTGCGAGGATGGCGGAGACGGTCCTCATCATCGACGACGATTCGCGCCTTTCCGCCATGCTCGGCGAGTACCTGGCCGCCGCCGGCTTCGCGGTCGAGCGGCGACTGACCGGGCGCGACGGCCTCGACGCGGTGGCGCGGCGCCCGCCCGACGCCGTGATCCTCGACCTGATGCTGCCGGACCTCGACGGCTTCGAGGTGTGCCGGCGGCTGCGCGCCGCCGGTGCGGGCGTGCCGATCCTGATGCTGACCGCACGCGGCGAGGAGACCGACCGCATCATCGGCCTGGAGATCGGCGC
>CALMRL010000624.1 GCA_937873345.1 uncultured Beijerinckiaceae bacterium
GGCTCGTCGCGGTCAGCGCGCCCGATGGCGATGGGCGGCCGCTGCATCCCTGCGCCGGGGACGGGCCGCCAGCTGCCCACCTCGCCTTCCGCGGCGAGGCCGGCCTCGGCCGCATTCTCGACGCGACGCTGCTGCCGCCGCTCGCCGGGCGGCTCAGGCCGGTGTTCGCCTCGCATGCCGCACTGACGCTGAGCCGGATGGCGCTCGCGGGGCGCGGGCTCGCCTTTCTGCCGCTGAGCCTCGTCGCAGCCGATCTCGTCGCCGGTCGGCTGATGCGGGCCGGCGGGGAGGAGGTCGCGATCGACGTCTGCCTGATCCGCCGCCGGGTGCGGCAGGGGCCGGCCTTCGAGGCGCTGTGGTCGCGCCTCTCGGCGGAGGCCTGAGCGCCGCTCGCTACAGGTCGAGGACGAGCCGCGCCGGGTCCTCCAGCGCCTCCTTGACCCGGACGAGGAAGGTCACCGCCTCCTTGCCGTCGACGATGCGGTGGTCGTAGGACAGCGCGAGGTACATCATCGGGCGGATCTCCACCTTCCCGCCGACCGCCATCGGCCTCTCCTGGATCTTGTGCATGCCGAGGATGGCGCTCTGCGGCGCATTGAGGATCGGCGTCGACATCAGCGAGCCATAGATGCCGCCGTTGGTGATCGTGAACGTGCCACCCTGCATGTCCTCGATCTTCAGCTTGCCGTCCCTGGCCTGCTTGCCGTAGCCGCTGATCGCCTTCTCGATTCCGGCGAGCGAGAGCTTGTCGCAGTCGCGCACCACGGGCACGACGAGCCCCTTGTCGGTGCCGACCGCGATGCCGAGGTGGTAGAAGTTCTTGTAGACCAGCTCCTGCCCGTCGATCTCGGCGTTCACCGCCGGCACGTCCTTCAAGGCGCCGACGCAGGCCTTTACGAAGAAGCTCATGAAGCCGAGCTTCGCGCCGTGCTTCTTCTCGAACACGTCCTTGTACCTGGCGCGCATCGCCATGATCTCGCCCATGTCGACCTCGTTGAAGGTCGTCAGCATCGCGGCGGTGTTCTGGGCGTCCTTCAGGCGCCGGGCGATGGTCTGGCGCAGCTTGGTCATCTTGACCCGCTCTTCGCCCCCGGTCTCCTGACGCGATGCG
>CALMRL010000625.1 GCA_937873345.1 uncultured Beijerinckiaceae bacterium
CCGTCGTGGTCTTCGCCGACAGCGACATGCTGGTCGGCCCCGACTACCTCGACCGCGTGGTGTCGGCCCTGGAAGCTCCCGGTGTCGGCGCCGTCACCTGCCTGTACCGCGGCGTCGCGGTTTCGGGGATCTGGTCGCGCCTCGCGGTGGGCTGGATCGACCACCATTTCCTGCCCAACGTCGTGGTCGGCTTGGCGCTCGGGATGGCCAAGCCCTGCTTCGGCTCCACCATCGCGCTCCGCCGCGACACGCTGGAGCGCATCGGCGGCTTCCTCGCCTTCAAGGACCGGCTCGCCGATGATTACGCGGTCGGCGAGGCCGTGCGGGCACTGGGCCTCGCGGTCGCGGTGCCGCGCGACCTCGTGCTCGGCCACACCTGCACGGCGATGAGTTTCGGCGCCCTGATGCGCCAGGAACTGCGCTGGTCCCGCACCATCCGCTCCGTCGACCCCGCGGGCTTCTTCGGCTCGGTCGTGACCCACCCGATCCCGCTGGCCACGCTGGCGGTGATGGCTTCGGGCTTTTCGCCGATGGCTTGGGGGATGCTGGGCTTGGCTGTCACATCCCGGCTACTGCTCCAGTTTATCGTCAACCGGGCGCTCCATGCCGGAACGAAAGGCCTTATTCTCGGCCCCGTCCGCGACTATGCGGCTTTCCTGGTCTTCCTCCTCGGCTTCTGGCCCGGATCGATCGATTGGCGCGGGCACCGCTTCGCGTTGCAGACCGATGGCTCGATCACGGCGCCGGAGATGACGGCGCCCGACAAAGCAGGTTCTTGATGCGCACTCTGTTCCTCCAGGCCCCCTCCTTCGACGGCTACGACGGCGGCGCCGGCGCGCGCTACCAGATGAAGCGCGAAGTGAAGTCCTTCTGGTACCCGACCTGGCTGGCCCAGCCGGCGGCGCTGGTCGAGAACTCCAAGCTGATCGACGCGCCCCCGCACAAGCTGAAGTTCTCCGACATCGCGCCCCAGGTGAAGGATTACGACATGGTCGTGATGCACACCTCGACGCCGTCCTTCGACTCGGACATCAAGACCGTGCAGATGCTGCGCGACCTGAAGCCCGACCTGAAGGTGGGCCTCGTCGGCGCCAAGGTCGCGGTGGAGCCGAACCAGAGCCTCGAAGCCTGCCCGGCGCTCGACTTCGTGGCCCGCGAAGAGTTCGACTTCACGATCAAGGAGGTGGCGGACGGCCGCGACTGGTCGAAGATCGACGGCATCACCTACCGCAACCGCGAAGGCGTGATCGTCGGCAATGCCGACCGCCGCATCCTCGAGAACATGGACGAGCTGCCCTTCGTCACGCCCGTCTACAAGCGCGACCTCGAGATCGAGAACTACTTCGGGGGCTACCTCAAGCACCCCTACATGTCGTTCTACACGGGCCGCGGCTGCAAGAGCCGCTGCACCTTCTGCCTGTGGCCGCAGACCGTCGGCGGGCACAATTACCGCACGCGGTCCATCGGCCACGTGATGGACGAGCTGCGCTACGCGCGCCAGGCCTTCCCGCAGGTGAAGGAGTTCTTCTTCGACGACGACACGCTGACCGACAACCTGCCGCGCATCGAGGCGCTGGCGAAGGAG
This sequence comes from uncultured Beijerinckiaceae bacterium, assembly GCA_937873345.1. GTDB lineage: Bacteria > Pseudomonadota > Alphaproteobacteria > Rhizobiales > Beijerinckiaceae > RH-AL1. Next base: position 1,586 of record CALMRL010000625.1, read on the forward strand.
ATCGGCAAGCTCGGCATCACCTGGTCCTGCAACGCCAAGGCCAACGTGCCGCGCGACACGCTGAAGGTGCTGAAGGACAACGGCCTGCGCCTGCTGCTGGTCGGCTACGAGTCGGGCAACCAGCAGATCCTGCACAACATCAAGAAGGGCATGCGCACCGAGGTGGCGCGCCGCTTCACGAAGGACTGCCACGAGCTCGGCATCAAGATCCACGGCACCTTCATCCTTGGCCTGCCCGCCGAGACCAAGGAGACCATCCAGGAGCCCAACCGCTTCGCCACGGAGATAAATGCGCACACCCTGCAGGTCTCGCTCGCGGCCCCCTACCCCGGCACCTTCCTGCACAAGCAGGCGCTGGAGAACGGCTGGCTCGACGAGGGCAACGCCGAGCTGATCGACGATCACGGCGTCCAGATCGCGCCGCTGCACTACCCGCACCTGTCGCACAC
>CALMRL010000626.1 GCA_937873345.1 uncultured Beijerinckiaceae bacterium
GTCTCGAAGCGGGCCGTCATCGGCCCCGGGAACCCCTATGGCGCGCCAGTTCATCTACCACATGCAGGGCCTGACCAAGGTCTATCCCACCGGCAAGAAGGTCTTGGACAACGTCCACCTCTCCTTCTACCCCGACGCCAAGATCGGCGTGCTCGGCATCAACGGCTCGGGCAAGTCCACCCTCTTGAAGATCATGGGCGGCATGGACACCGAGTACCAGGGCGAGGGCTTCGTCGCCGAGGGCGCCAAGGTGGGCTACCTCCCCCAGGAGCCGCCGCTCGTCGCCGGCCTCAACGGGCGCGAGAACGTGATGCTCGGCGTCAAGGAGAAGCAGGCGATCCTCGACCGCTACAACGAGCTGGCGATGAACTACTCCGACGATACCGCGGACGAGATGACGCGCCTGCAGGACGAGATCGAGGCGGCGAACCTGTGGGACCTCGACAGCCAGGTCGAGCAGGCGATGGACGCGCTCGGCTGCCCGCCCGACGACTGGGGAGTCGAGCAGCTCTCCGGCGGCGAGAAGCGCCGCGTCGCGCTGTGCAAGCTGCTCTTGGAGAAGCCCGACCTCCTGCTCCTCGACGAGCCGACCAACCACCTCGACGCCGAGACGGTGAACTGGCTGGAAGGCCACCTGCGCGACTACCCCGGCGCGATCCTGATCGTCACCCACGACCGCTACTTCCTCGACAACGTGACGGGCTGGATCCTGGAGCTCGACCGCGGCCGCGGCATCCCGCACGAGGGCAACTACACGAGCTACCTCAAGCAGAAGGCCCGCCGCCTCAGCCTCGAGAAGAGCGAGGATACCGCGCGGCAGAAGCAGATCGAGCAGGAGGCGGAGTGGATGGGCTCCTCCCCCAAGGCGCGGCAGGCGAAATCGAAGGCGCGCATCCAGCGCTATCAGGAGCTGGTCGACAAGCAGGCGAGCCGCGTCCCCTCCGCCACCCAGATCGTCATCCCCGTCGGCGAGCGGCTCGGCACCAACGTCGTCGAGTTCGCAGGCCTGTCGAAGCGCTTCGGCGACAAGCAGCTGATCGAGAACCTCTCCTTCAAGCTGCCGCCGGGCGGCATCGTCGGGGTGATCGGCCCCAACGGCGCCGGCAAGACCACGCTGTTCCGGATGATCACCGGCCAGGAGACGCCCGACGCCGGCTCGATCCAGGTCGGCGACAGCGTGCACCTCGGCTATGTGGACCAGAGCCGCGACAAGCTCGACGGCAAGAAGAACGTCTGGGAGGAGATCAGCGACGGGCAGGACGTGATCTACCTCGGCAAGAAGGAGATCAACTCCCGCGCCTACACCGGCGCCTTCAACTTCAAGGGCGCCGACCAGCAGAAGAAGGTCGGGCAGCTCTCAGGCGGCGAGCGCAACCGCGTCCACCTCGCCAAGATGCTCAAAACAGGCGCCAACCTGCTGCTGCTCGACGAGCCCACGAATGATCTCGATGTCGAGACGCTGCGGGCGCTGGAGGACGCCCTCACCGACTATGCCGGCTGCGCCGTGATCATCAGCCACGATCGCTTCTTTTTGGACCGCATCGCCACCCACATGCTGGCCTTCGAGGGCGACGCGCATGTGGAATGGTTCGAGGGCAACTTCGCCGACTACGAGGAGGACAAGAAGCGCCGGTTGGGCGTCGACGAGCTGGTGCCGCACCGGATGAAGCACAAGAAGTTCGCGCGATAAGAGCGCCTTGAATAGATGGCGGGCAAGGGGCGGGTTTAGATTTCCGAGAAGAACTTATGGCTTATGACGCTCGCATTTTCCGAGTTCTGATTGCATCGCCCTCTGATGTTGACGAGGAGCGAGAGCTTGTTGTTAGTATTATCCAAGCCTGGAACGACCTCTATTCTTTTGCTCGCAAGGTAGTCCTTCTTCCATTACGTTGGGAGACCCATACTGCGCCCGAGTATGGCACACGACCCCAAGAGGTGATTAATCGCGCCATTGTTGATGAGTGTGATCTGCTCGTGGGAATTTTTTGGACTCGTTTAGGCTCTCCCACAGGCATAGCCGATAGCGGAACATTAGAAGAAATAGAGCGAGTCGGTAAAGCGGGTAAGCCGATAATGTTGTATTTTTCCCGGGTTGCCATCGATCCCGAGAAGATTGACATGCATCAGATCGAGCAACTGAAGAAATTTAAAAATAATAGCTATCCGAAAGGACTCATCGAGAACTATCGACTTATAAGTGAGTTTCGAGATAAGTTTAATAGGCAGCTGGAGATGAAGATACGTGAGCTGCAACAGAGCGAACCGAAAGGCGCCGTCCCTCTCAGATTGACCTTATTGTCAGAGCGAGATGCTCAGCCGGTTGGACCTAAATACGAGGTGGCGCTCTCGTCCGAAAGCGTCCAGAATTTACAAGATGTCCTAGAGGACAAAAGGGAGCGTATTCAACAGCTTCTTGACGAAAAGACTGCAGCGGAGTTAACGCAGCCTGTCGTTATTGGTATCGAAAATACCGGAAGTACAGGTATACGTAACTGGTATGTACAATTAGAATTCAGCACAAGCAGTGCAGAATTATCGCTGTCTAATAGACATCCAGGAAGGTCGGCAAGGGTTTTCTATAAAAATGTTTTCTCCTCGATGAGGATTAGGGGCAGCGAGGCGTTGGAGGCTCTTGAAAAAACATTTACGCAGTTTGAGCCCGGGGTATTGACTAGCACAGAAGGTGTCTGGAAATTAGGTTTGGAATGGGACGCCATACAACCCCAGCGACTTCGACTTGTTAAGCCGTTTCTATTTCTGAGAGCTAAGTCGTCAGGGTCATTGAAAATTATAGCAAAGATTTATAGTGACTCATTTGCAGCTCCGTATCTGCTTGAAGCCGAATTATCGGTAAAATCGGAGATTAGCAATGCAGCTTTAGATGATGCTCTTCCAGAATGGAAAGAGATTTTATCAGATGAAGAAAATAATAAAGAAAAACAAAATATTATTACATTTAACTAAATGTGGAACCATCTTATTGCGCAGCTCGATGACATTGTGCGCGGCGAGGTGTTCGGCCACGGCATCGACGATCAGGTGCTCGACGCCTACGGCTAGCTCGTCGAGACCCACGCGCCCGGCAACGAGGTCTTCCTATTCGGCTTCAGCCGCGGCGCCTACGCCGCTCGCGCGCTCGCCGGCTACATTTCGCGCTGCGGCCTGATCCATCCGGGCTCGCCGCTCGGCGTCAAGCAGCTTTACCAGCGCTACCGCAAGGGCGACTACGACGGAGACGGCAATGTCGTGCGGACGCTGCCGATGCTACTCGAACCGGCGACCGATGCCGCGACGCTGTCGTTGGAGGAGCGCTGGATGGTGCGCGACTGCGCGCCGATCCCAATCGACTTCGTCGGGGTGTGGGACACGGTCGGCGCTCCGTCTCGACCGCCGAGGAGGCGTCGCTGCTGACCGGTGGCGACCATTCCTTCCTCGACGTCACAGTGGAACGGAGGACGGAAGCGGTGCCGCGCGTGCGCCTGAAAAGCGCCCGTGCTGCGCCCCGGATCGGAGAGCGCGGCTGATCACCGAAGCTGCGATTGGTCGTGGACCGCTCCGCCGCGCCGCCCGGCTCAGTCGCCGGGGCTGATCGGCGTCAGCAGCACCCGCGAGGGCTGCGGCGAGGCGTAGGGCGTCATCGGCACGAACACCTCCGGCGCGGCCCTCGCGGGTGCTGCTGAC
>CALMRL010000627.1 GCA_937873345.1 uncultured Beijerinckiaceae bacterium
GCCGCACGCCGCAGGCCACCGCCGCGGCGCCCGCGGCCCCGAGCACGAAGCGACGATCGTGTACGCGCGTCCCGATGGCCATGCTGCCTCCCCGCGCCGCCTTAGCCGCTTGGTCGGCGGCGGACAACCTCGCGGCGCCCTCCCCTCTCTCCTCCGTCAGCGGTGTTGCCCTTCGGCACGGCTTTCGCCTAGCTGATGCGCGACGCATGACCCGGACCGGACGCCTTGGCCCACGCAGAAACGCTTACCGCAGACCGGGCCGAGAGACACGGCGCGCCCTTCGCGCTCGGGCTGGCGGCACTCGGCATCGTCTTCGGCGATATCGGCACCAGTCCCCTCTACACCTACAAGACCGTTCTCGACCTTGCCGGCGGCAAGCCGGACATCGGGGCGACGCTCGGCCTGCTGTCGCTGATCTTGTGGACGCTGATCCTCATCACCTCGGTCAAGTACGTGCTGTTCGCGATGCGCGTCGACAACGACGGCGAGGGCGGCATCGTCGCCCTGATGTCGCTGCTCGGCGGCAAGACGCGGAAACGTCCGGTCATCATCGCGCTCGGCCTGTTCGGCGCGGCGCTGATCTACGGCGACGGCTCGGTGACGCCGGCGATCTCGGTGCTGTCGGCGCTGGAAGGGCTCGACCAGGCGACGCCCTTCTTCAAGCCCTACATCCTGCCGATGGCCGTGGCGATCCTCGTCGCCCTGTTCGCCATCCAGCCGCTCGGCACCCAAAAGATCGGCAAGGCGTTCGGCCCGGTGATGATCCTGTGGTTCGCGGTGATCGCGCTGCTCGGCATCGGCGGCATCGTCAAGCACCCGGGGGTGCTGGTGGCGATCAACCCGTGGTACGGCGCCGTCTTCCTCGCCGGCCACGGCATGACCGGCTTTCTCACGCTGGGCGGCGTCTTCCTCTGCGTCACCGGGGCGGAGGCACTCTACGCCGACATGGGGCACTTCGGGCCGCAGCCGATCCGGCTGTCGTGGTTCGCCGTGGTCTTCCCCTCGCTGCTGCTCTGCTACGCCGGTCAGGCCGCGCTGGTCGCCTCGGGGGCCCCGATCGACGGCAACATCTTCTACCAACTGTGTCCGCGATCGCTGCTGGTGCCGATGGTCATCCTGGCGACGCTCGCCACCATCATCGCCAGCCAGTCGATCATCACCGGCGCCTTCTCGATGACCCGGCAGGCGATCCAGCTCGGCTGGCTGCCGCGCCTCGCGATCCGCCAGACCTCGGCCGAGGGCTACGGCCAGATCTACGTCGGCGCCGTGAACTGGCTGCTGATGGTGGTGACGCTTGGCCTGACGATCGGCTTCGGCAAGTCCGACAACCTCGCCGCCGCCTACGGCATCGCCGTGTCGCTGACCATGCTGATGACAGCGGCGCTGCTGTTCATCGCGATGCGCGAGATCTGGCACTGGAGCCTGCCGGCAGCCGGCGCGGTGGCGGCGGTATTCGTCGTCGTCGACGCCTCCTTCGTGCTCGCCAATCTCGCCAAGCTGTTCGACGGCGGCTACGTGCCCCTCATCCTCGCCGTGATGGTCTACGGCGTGATGGCGATCTGGCATCGAGGCGCGACCGGCGTGGCGCGCAAAATGGCCGCCTCGCTGACGCCGATCGACGCCTTCATGGCGGAGCTGCGCTCGGCCGCCATCCCGCGGACGCCGGGGACGGCGGTGTTTCTGACCCGCACCGCGACCGACACGCCGCCGGTGATGGCGTGGCAGGTGCGATACAACAAGGCGCTGCAGCACCTCTGCTTCATTCTCCACGTCGAGATTCTGCCGCGCCCCTGGCTCGCCGAGGCCAATCGCGTGCAGATCGGCGAGATCTGCCCCGGCATCTGGCGCGGCACGGTGAACTTCGGCTTCATGGAGCGACCCGACATTCCGGCCGCGCTGCGTCAGCTGAAGGCGGCCGGCGCCCCCGGCGCGGATGCCATCGACCTCGCCGACGTCACCTACTACATCGCCCACGAGACCGTGATGCACATGGAGGACGGCACCGGCATGCCGCACTGGCAGGAGGCGCTGTTCGGCCTGATGGCGCGCAACACCCAGCACTACGCCGGTTTCCTGCGTCTGCCGACCGACAACGTCATCGAGATCGGGCGGCAGATCGCGATCTGACCGGCGGCCGCCGCGCGACGATCGCCGACCGTCTTTTTTGCTGCAAGCCCGGTGGGCGGGTGCTAGAGACCGCAGTTCACCGGCGGGCAGGCGCCGGGCCTCCGGGTCGCGCCTTCGAGCGACGCCGCGAGGCTCGGCACGCGCGGGCGTGGCGGAACTGGTAGACGCGCCGGATTTAGGTTCCGGTGGTGAAAACCGTGGGGGTTCGAGTCCCTCCGCCCGCACCACCGGCCCGCATCAGCGGCCGGCCCCGCTCGGGCGTCGACCCGCAGTTTCGTCCCAACCAAGCAGGCTTCGAGGTCCATGCAAGTCAACCAGATTCACGCCGACGGCCTGAAGCGCGAGTTCGAGATCGTCCTCCCCGCGCAGGACCTGTCGTCGCGCATGGACGGTCAGCTCAACGAGATGCAGGCCAAGGCGCGCATCAAGGGCTTCCGGCCGGGCAAGGTGCCGGTGGCGCACCTCAAGCGCCTGTACGGCCGCTCGATCATGGCCGAGGTGCTGCAGCAGGCGGTCGAGGACGCCCGCAAGAAGATGATCGAGGACAACGGGCTGCGCGTCGCCGGCGAGCCGCGCTTCGATGTCGACGGCGGTGGCAACGTGCTGGAGCAGGCGCTGGAAGCCAAGGGCGACCTGAAGTTCAAGGTGGCGCTCGAAGTGCTGCCCAAGGTCGAGATCGGCTCGCTCGACGACATCGCGGTCGAGAAGCTCGTCGCCGAAGTGCCGGACGAGGAGGTCGACCGCTTCATCAAGATGATCGCCGACCAGAACCGCGCCTTCACCGCGAAGGAGGGCGGCGCCGTCGCCGCCACCGGCGACAAAGTGTCGATCGACTTCGTCGGCAAGGTCGACGACGAGACCTTCGAGGGCGGCACCGGCAACGACGTCGACCTGGTGCTCGGCTCGAACTCCTTCATTCCCGGCTTCGAGGAGCAATTGACCGGCATGGCCGTCGGCGAGAGCCGCACCGTGGCCGTGACCTTCCCCGCCGACTACGGCGCGGCCGAACTTGCCGGCAAGGCCGCGAACTTCGGCGTCACGGTGAAGTCGATCGCCGCGCCGGGCGAGCTTAGCATCGACGACGCCTTCGCCAAGGGCTTCGGGCTGGACAGCGTCGACAAGCTCAAGGAGTCGGTGCGCGGCAACATCGAGCGCGAGTACGGCTCCGCCTCGCGGGCCAAGTGGAAGCGTGCGCTGCTCGACACGCTGGACAGACGATACAGCTTCGACCTGCCGCAGGGGCTGGTCGACCAGGAGTTCGCGCAGATCTGGAGCCAAGTCGAGGCGGAGTCGAAGCGCACCGGCAAGGGCTTCGCCGACGAGGGCACCACCGAGGAGGCGGCGCGCGGCGACTATCGCGGGATCGCCGAGCGCCGCGTGCGCCTCGGCCTGGTGCTCGCCGAGATCGGGCAGGAAAGCGGCGTCACCGTCACCCAGGAGGAGATGACGCAGGCGCTGATGGAGCGGGTGCGCCAGTACCCCGGCGAGGAGAAGCAGGTCTACGACTTCTTCCGCAACAACCCGCAGATGATGGCGCAGATCCAGGCTCCGCTCTTCGAGGACAAGGTGATCGATTACATCCTCACCAAGGCGCAAGTGACCGAGCGGGTGGTGACGCGCGAGGAGCTGACGGCGCCGGACGAGGACGAGGACGGCACCCAGGTCGAAGCCGAGCATCAGCCGGAGGCCGGACAACAGGCCGCGCAAGGACATGAGGCAGGTCACGAGGCCGCTCAGGAGCCCGGGGACGGCGCCGAGACGGCCGGCTGAGCCGGTTCGCCGACCCGCCGCGGAGGACCTTTGCGCCGCTGCGGCGGAATACCTATGTTGAGATTTCGGTGGCGGTCCCCGTCGTCGCCGGGCCATGAGGGTGGACGAGATGCGCGACCGCGATCCGATCGAGATCTACGACAACTACCTGATCCCGCAGGTGATCGAGAACACCACCCGCGGCGAGCGCGGCTTCGACATCTATTCGCGCCTGCTGCGCGAGCACATCATCTTCCTGACCGGGCCGGTCGAGGACCACATGGCCTCGGTGATCATCGCCCAGCTGCTCTTCCTTGAGGCCGAGAACCCCAAGAAGGAAATCAATATGTACATCAACTCGCCGGGCGGCGTGGTCACGGCCGGCCTCGCGATCTACGACACGATGCAGTTCATCCGGCCGAAGATCACCACGCTCTGCGTCGGCCAGGCCGCCTCGATGGGGTCCCTCCTGCTCTGCGCCGGCGAGGCCGGCATGCGCTATGCCCTGCCCAATGCCCGCATCATGGTGCACCAGCCCTCGGGCGGCTTCCAGGGCCAGGCGTCCGACATCCTCCGGCACGCCGAGGACATCATGAAGGTGAAGAAGCGGCTGAACGAGATCTACGTGAAGCACTGCGGCCGCACCTACGACGAGATCGAGCGCACGCTGGACCGCGACCACTTCATGTCCTCGATGGAGGCCAAGGAGTTCGGGATCATCGATAACGTGATCGAGAAGCGCCCCGAGGAGAAGGTCGAGGTGAAGGCGTAAGGCCCCGGTGAGCGAGTGGCCGCGACCTTTTCGCGTCTGGAGTGGCCGCAAGACACCGGATGTTTACGTGATCGTCTGCCAGATCACGCGGAGCTTGGCACACCTTGTCCTGCAGAATGCGCCGCGGGTGCGAGGGCGGGCAAGATTACCGGGAATGACGAAGGCTCCTTGCCAGGGCCGACGGGCTGCGGCGGCCCTGACGACGGACGGAGGGTCGGCGTGCATCGCTCCCGTCCCGGCACAAGCCCGGCGCGTTGCTTTGGCCGGGATCATCGGATCATAATGGCCTGCCGGCGTGCCCGCGTCGGCGGCCTGGAGTGAATAGCCATGACCAAGGTCGGCGGCAGCGACTCGAAGAACACGCTCTACTGCTCGTTCTGCGGCAAGAGCCAGCACGAGGTGCGCAAGCTCATCGCCGGACCCACCGTGTTCATCTGCGACGAGTGCGTCGAACTGTGCATGGACATCATCCGCGAGGAGAACAAGTCGGCGCTGGTCAAGAACCGTGACGGCATCCCGACGCCGAAGGAGATCTGCAAGGTCCTCGACGACTACGTGATCGGGCAGTTTCAGGCCAAGCGCGTGCTCTCGGTCGCCGTGCACAATCACTACAAGCGCCTCAACCATGCGACGAAGCACAACGACGTCGAATTGGCGAAATCGAACATCCTGCTGATCGGCCCCACCGGGTCGGGCAAGACGCTGCTCGCGCAGACGCTCGCCCGCATCCTCGACGTGCCCTTCACCATGGCGGACGCGACGACGCTGACGGAGGCCGGCTACGTCGGCGAGGACGTCGAGAACATCATCCTGAAGCTCCTGCAGGCGTCCGACTACAACGTCGAACGGGCGCAGCGCGGCATCGTCTACATCGACGAGATCGATAAGATCAGCCGCAAGTCCGACAACCCCTCGATCACCCGCGATGTGTCGGGCGAGGGCGTACAGCAGGCGCTGCTGAAGATCATGGAGGGCACGGTCGCCAGCGTTCCTCCGCAGGGCGGCAGGAAGCACCCGCAGCAGGAGTTCCTGCAGGTCGATACCACCAACATCCTGTTCATCTGCGGCGGTGCCTTCGCGGGTCTTGAGAAGATCATCTCGAATCGCGGCAAGTCGACCTCGATCGGCTTCGGCGCCACGGTGTCGGCGCCCGACGATCGCCGCACCGGCGAGATGCTGCGCAAGGTCGAGCCCGATGACCTGCTGAAGTTTGGCCTGATTCCCGAGTTCGTCGGCCGACTGCCGGTGATCGCGACGCTCGAGGATCTCGACGAGACGGCGCTGAAGAAGATCCTGACCGAGCCGAAGAACGCGCTGGTCAAGCAGTACCAGCGGTTGTTCGAGATGGAGAACACCGCTCTGTCGTTTCAGGACGAGGCGTTGAACGTCGTCGCCAAGCGCGCCATCGAGCGTCGCACCGGTGCCCGCGGCCTGCGCTCCATCCTGGAGAGCGTGCTGCTCGACACCATGTTCGACCTTCCCGGCCTCGACTCGGTCGAGCAGGTGGTGATCGGACCCGACGTGATCGAGGGCAAGTCCCGGCCGCTCTACATCTACTCGGAGCGCGAGAAGTCGAATACCGGCACGTAATGCCTCTGCTCAGGTTCGGGATGCGGCGGAGCGGCAAGGCGGTTCGACCGGGAGCATGGAGCCCGAGGGCACCGTGCGACTTCGCCGGTCGTGCCGCCGCAAGCCTTGCTCCGGGCACCGCGTGTAGCCTCGCGTTCGTGACCACCGCGTCGATGATCCTGGCATGATGCCCGCCTAGAGCGCTGCTTGTACGCCCGACGCGGCATCGCCATGTCAGTCTCCGAAGCTGAACCAGTTCCCGGACCCCGCCGCTTCCGCTGAAGGGCAGTGCCGGAGATAGGAAACACACGAGATGGCCAATCCGAAGCGAGCCCCCTCACCTCCCGGCACGGTCGAGAACTTCCCCGTGCTGCCGTTGCGCGACATCGTCGTCTTCCCACACATGATCGTGCCACTGTTCGTCGGTCGGGAGAAGTCGATCCGCGCCCTCGAAGAGGTGATGAACGCCGACAAGCGCATCCTGCTCGCCCCGCAGATGACCGCCACCGACGACGACCCGGCGATCGACACGATCTACGAGACTGGTACGCTGGCCTCCGTGCTGCAGCTGCTCAAGCTGCCCGACGGCACGGTGAAGGTGCTCGTTGAGGGGCAGACGCGCGCCAAGGTCCACAAGTACACCAACACCGAGGAGTTCTACGAGGCCGATGCCGAATCTGTCGCCGACGATGAGGTCGACGAGGTCGAGGTGGAGGCGCTGGCTCGCTCGGTGACCGCCGAGTTCGAGGGCTACGTCAAGCTCAACAAGAAGCTGTCGCCCGAAGTGGTGTCGGCCGTCACTCAGATCGAGGACAATTCGAAGCTTGCCGACACCGTGGCCAGCCACCTCGCGGTGAAGATCGCCGACAAGCAGGCGGTGCTGGAGATGACCTCGGTCGCCAAGCGGCTGGAGAAATGCCTCGCCCTGATGGAGAGCGAGATCAGCGTCCTTCAGGTGGAAAAGCGCATCCGGACGCGCGTGAAGCGGCAGATGGAGAAGACGCAGCGTGAGTACTACCTCAACGAGCAGATGAAGGCGATCCAGAAGGAGCTGGGCGACGAGGACGGCAAGGACGACCTCGGGGAGATCGAGGAGCGCATCAAGACCACTCGCCTTTCCAAGGAGGCGCGCGATAAGGCCACCGCCGAGCTCAAGAAGCTCCGGCAAATGTCGCCGATGTCGGCCGAGGCGACGGTGGTGCGCAACTATCTCGACTGGCTGCTGTCGATCCCGTGGAACAAGCGCTCGAAGATCAAGAAGGATCTGATCATCGCCGAGCAGTTGCTCGATACCGAGCACTTTGGCCTCGACAAGGTGAAGGAACGCATCGTAGAGTACCTTGCGGTGCAGAGCCGCGCCAACAAGCTGAACGGCCCGATCCTGTGCCTTGTCGGCCCGCCCGGCGTCGGCAAGACCTCGCTCGGCAAGTCGATCGCCAAGGCTACGGGACGCGAGTTCGTCCGCATGTCGCTCGGCGGTGTGCGCGACGAGGCGGAGATCCGCGGCCATCGTCGCACCTACATCGGCTCGATGCCCGGCAAGATCATCCAGTCGATGCGCAAGGCGAAGTCCTCCAATCCGCTGTTCCTGCTCGACGAGATCGACAAGATGGGCCAGGATTTCCGCGGCGATCCGTCGTCGGCGCTCCTGGAGGTGCTCGACCCCGAGCAGAACAAGGCCTTCGCCGACCACTACCTTGAGGTCGATTACGACCTGTCCAGCGTGATGTTCGTCACCACTGCCAACACGCTGAACATCAGTCCGCCGCTGATGGATCGCATGGAGGTGATCCGCATCGCCGGCTACACCGAGGACGAGAAGGTCGAGATCGCTCGACGCCATCTCATCCCGGCGGTGATCGCCAAGCATGGTCTGCAGCCGACCGAGTTCGCGATCGACGAAGAGGGCCTGCTGGCGCTGGTGCGCCGTTACACGCGGGAGGCCGGCGTCCGCAATCTGGAGCGAGAGATTTCCAATCTCGCCCGCAAGGCGGTGAAGGAAATCCTGCTGGGCAAGGTGACCACGGTCAACGTGACCGCCGACACCATCAGCGACTTCCTCGGCGTGTTCAAATATCGCTTCGGCATGGCCGAGGAGGAGGATCAGGTCGGTGCGGTGACCGGGCTCGCCTGGACGGAAGTCGGCGGCGAGCTGCTGACCATCGAGTCGACGATGATGCCGGGCAAGGGCCGGATGACGGTCACCGGCAACCTCAAGGACGTGATGAAGGAGTCGATTTCCGCCGCCGCATCCTACGTCCGCTCGCGGGCGGTGGATTTCGGCATCGAGCCGCCGCTGTTCGATCGTCGCGACATCCACGTCCATGTGCCCGAGGGTGCGACGCCGAAGGATGGCCCGTCCGCCGGCATCGCGATGGCGACCGCGATCATCTCGACGATGACCGGCATCCCCGTGCATCGCGATATCGCGATGACGGGTGAGGTGACGCTGCGCGGCCGGGTGCTGCCGATCGGCGGCTTGAAGGAGAAGCTGCTCGCCGCCTTGCGCGGCGGGTTGCGCAAGGTGTTGATCCCGCAGGACAATGCCAAGGACCTCGCCGACATCCCGTCCAACGTGAAGAATGCGCTGGAGATCGTGCCGGTGTCGCGGATGGATGAGGTGCTCAAGCATGCTCTGACATCGCAGCCGACGCCGATCGTCTGGGAGGAGCCGGCGCCGGCGAAGTCGCCAGCCCGCACCAGCGAGGAGGACAACGCAGGACTTGTCGCTCACTGAGCGGCCGATCCTCCCAAAAACGTCGGGCCGCATGCGACGAGCGTGCGGCCCGTTTTCTTGCCGGGCATCGTTTTCCTGGCAGGCCCATTGCGCGACCGACGCCATAGAATGCCTTTGACAGACATAAAGATATCTTTATATCTGTTGTCATGTTCGCGGTTCCGAATGCGTCCGGCGATCCCGTCGGCTTCGATCAAGTCCTCCTCGCGCTCAATGCCGCGGGCGAGCCGACGCGGCTTCGCCTGCTCGCCCTGCTGCTCGACGCCGAACTGACGGTCTCAGAGCTCGTCACCATCCTCGGCCAATCGCAGCCACGCATCTCGCGCCATCTCAAGCTGCTGGTCGAGGCGGGGCTGGTGGAGCGGCATCGCGAAGGCGCCTGGGTGTTCCTGCTCGTCGCCCAGTCCGGCCGGATGGCGATGCTTGCGCGCGAGATCGTCGCCGCTGTCGCCGCCGAGGAGCCGGTGCTACTCGCCGATCGCGCCCGGCTCGACGAGGTGCGCCGCGCCCGCGCCACGCAAGCCGCCCGCTACTTCGAGACCCACGCCGCGACCTGGGACGAGCTGCGCGCCCTGCACGTTGCCGAGGAGACGGTCGAGGCGGCGATCCGCGACGCCGTCGGGCCACAGCCGCTCCACGCCCTGCTCGACATCGGCACCGGCACCGGCCGCATGCTGGAGCTGCTGGCGCCGCAGGCGACGCGGGCGCTCGGCATCGATCAGTCGCCGCGGATGCTCGGCATGGCCCGCGCGCGACTGGAGCGCGCGCGGCTGCGCAACGCCCAGCTGCGCCAGGGCGACATCTTCGCCCTGCCCGCCGAGCGCGACGGCTTCGACCTCGTCGTGGTGCATCAGGTGCTGCATTACCTCGACGACCCCGCCCGCGCGATCCGCGAAGCGGCACGCACGCTGCGGCCGCAGGGTTGCCTGCTCGTCGTTGACTTCGCGCCCCACGAGGAGGAGGCGCTGCGGGCTTCCCATGCCCACCGCCGCCTCGGCTTCGGCCGCGAGGAGATCGCCGCGCTGATGATGGAGGCCGGCCTCGACGTAACGCTGACCCGAGATCTCGCCCCCGAGGGGGTGGGCTCGCTCACCGTGTCGCTCTGGATGGGCCGGGATCGTCGCCTGCGTTCCGACCGCCTGCCGCTCACCCTGAAGGAAACCGCCTGATGCAGCCCGTCGCCACGCAGCGCCTGAGCCGGGGCCACCGGCCGCGCTTCAACGTGTCCTTCGAGTTCTTCCCGCCGAACACCGCCGAGATGGACAACACGCTGTGGAACAGCGTCAACCGGTTAGCGCCGCTCAACCCGCACTTCGTCTCCGTGACCTACGGGGCTGGCGGCAACACCCGCGAGCGCACCCACGCGACGCTGGCGCGCATCATCAACGAGACGCACATCCGTCCGGCCGCCCATCTCACCTGCGTCGCCGCGAGCCGCGCCGAGGTCGACGCGGTGGCGCGCGACTACTGGAGCATTGGCGTGCGCCACATCGTGGCGCTGCGCGGCGACCCGGCGACCGGGCCCGGCACCGCCTACGAGGCGCATGCGGAGGGCTATGCGACCTCGACCGACCTGATCGCGGGGCTGAAGAAGATCGGCGACTTCGAGATCAGCGTGTCCGCCTATCCCGAGGGCCATCCCGAAGGTTCAGTGGAGCAGGACATCGAGGTGCTCAAGGCCAAGGTGGATGCTGGCGCCTCGCGGGCGATCACCCAGTTCTTCTTCGATAACGACGTCTACATGCGCTACCTCGAGAAGGTGCGCGCGAGGGGCATCAACATACCTGTCGTTCCCGGCATCGTGCCGGTGCAGAACTTCAAGCAGGTGGCGAACTTCGCCAAGCGCACCGGGGCTTCGATGCCGGCCTGGCTCGCCGACCGCTTCGACGGGCTCGACGACGACCCCGCGACGCGCCGCCTCGTCGCCGCCACCGTGGCGGCGGAGCAGGTGCTCGACCTCGTTGACCGTGGCGTCTACAACTTCCACTTCTACACGATGAACCGGGCCGACCTCGTCTACGCCATCTGCCACCTGCTCGGCATGCGCCCGGTCAACCAGAACAACCACGTCACCCTGGCAAAGGATAAGGCCGCCTGATGTCGGATCCCGTGCGCCGCGATCTCGCTGACAAGGGTGCGGAGGTTCGCGCCGCCCTGCGGGCCGCCGCCGCCGAGCGCATCCTGGTGCTCGACGGCGCGATGGGCACGATGATCCAGACGCACAGGTTCACGGAGGAGCAGTTCCGCGGCGAACGCTTCGCCGACTGGCCGAGCGACCTGCGCGGCAACAACGACCTGCTGGTGCTCACGCAAGCCAAGGCGATCGAGGATATCCATTACGCCTACGCCAAGGCCGGCGCCGATCTGGTGGCGACCAACACCTTCAACTCGACGACGATCTCCCAGGCCGACTATCGGATGGAAAGCCTGGTGCCGGAGCTGAACCGCGAGGCGGCGCGGCTGTGCCGCCGCGCCTGCGACCGCGCAACGGAAGAGGACGGCCGCCGGCGCTTCGTCGTCGGCTCGCTCGGGCCGACGAACCGCACGGCCTCGATCTCGCCCGACGTCAACAATCCCGGCTTCCGCGCCGTCACCTTCGACGAGCTGGCCGAGGCCTACCGCGAGGCCACGGTGGCGCTGGTCGAAGGCGGCTCTGACCTCGTCATCATCGAGACGATCTTCGACACGCTGAACGCCAAGGCCGCCTTCGCCGGCGTCGAGACGGCTTTCCGCGAGCTCGGCTGCGACCTGCCGATCATGGTCTCGGGCACCATCACCGATCTCAGCGGCCGCACCCTGTCCGGCCAGACGCCGACCGCCTTCTGGCACTCGATGGAGCACGTCCGCCCGCTGTCGATCGGCCTGAACTGCGCGCTCGGCGCGCGCGAGATGCGCGCCCACCTCGCCGAACTGTCGCGCGTCGCCGACACCCTTATCTGCGCGTATCCTAATGCCGGCCTGCCCAACGAATTCGGCCTCTACGACGAGAGCCCGGAGTACATGGCAGGCTTGGTGAAGGAGTTCGCCGAATCAGGGCTCGTCAACATCCTCGGCGGCTGCTGCGGCACCACGCCGGCGCACATCCACGCCATCGCCAAGGCCATCGATGGCGTCGCGCCGCGCCCGGTGCCGACAGTGGAGCCGCTGCTGCGGCTGTCCGGACTCGAGCCCTTCGTACTCACGCCGGACATCCGCTTCGTCAACGTCGGCGAGCGCACCAACGTCACGGGCTCGGCGCGCTTCCGCAAGCTGATCAAGGAGGGCGACCTCGCCGCCGCTCTCGACGTCGCCCGCGACCAGGTGGCGAACGGCGCCCAGGTCATCGACATCAACATGGACGAGGGCCTGCTCGACTCCGAGAAGGCGATGGTGGACTACCTCAACCTCGTCGCCGCCGAGCCCGACATCGCCCGCGTGCCGGTGATGATCGATTCTTCCAAGTTCACGATCATCGAGGCCGGCCTGCGCTGCGTGCAGGGCAAGGCGATCGTCAACTCGATCTCGCTGAAGGAAGGCGAGGAGAGGTTCATCGAGGCGGCCCGCACCGTGCGCCGCTACGGCGCAGCGGTGGTGGTGATGGCCTTCGACGAGGAGGGCCAGGCCGACACCCAGGCGCGGAAAGTGGCGATCTGCACGCGCGCCTACAAAGTGCTGACGGAGACGGTCGGCTTCCCGCCGCAGGACATCATCTTCGATCCCAACATCTTCGCGGTGGCGACCGGCATCGAGGAGCACGACAACTACGGCGTCGACTTCATCGAGGCGACGCGCGAGATTCGGGCTGCGATGCCGCTCGTCCACATCTCCGGCGGCGTGTCGAACCTCTCCTTCTCGTTCCGCGGCAACGAGCGGGTGCGCGAGGCGATGCACTCGGTGTTCCTGTACCACGCCATCAGCGCCGGCATGGACATGGGCATCGTCAACGCCGGCCAGCTCGGCTCCTACGAGGACATCGACCCCGCGCTGCGCGAGGCCTGCGAGGACGTGGTCCTCAACCGCCGCAAGGACTCCACCGAGCGGCTGCTGGAGCTGGCCGAGAGCTTCAAGGGCAAGGGCGCGGAGAAGGCTGGCAAGGACCTCGCCTGGAGGGAGGCGCCCGTCGCCAAGCGGCTGGAGCACGCGCTGGTCGCCGGCATCACCGAGTTCGTCGATGCCGACACCGAAGAAGCGCGCGCCGCCTCGAAGCGTCCGCTCGACGTCATCGAAGGCCCGCTGATGGCCGGGATGAACGTCGTCGGCGACCTGTTCGGCTCCGGCAAGATGTTCCTGCCGCAGGTCGTCAAGTCGGCGCGCGTGATGAAGAAGGCGGTGGCCTACCTGATGCCCTTCATGGACGAGGAGAAGCGGCGCGCGATCGAGGCCGGCGGCGACGCCTCCGAGCGCAAGGGCGCCGGCAAGATCCTGATGGCGACGGTCAAGGGCGACGTCCACGACATCGGCAAGAACATCGTCGGCGTCGTCCTCGCCTGCAACAACTACGAGATCGTCGACCTCGGCGTGATGGTGCCGGCGAAGACGATCCTCGACCGCGCGCGGGAGGAGAAGGTCGACGCCATCGGCCTGTCGGGGTTGATCACCCCCTCGCTCGACGAGATGAGCTTCGTCGCCGCCGAGATGGAGCGCGAGGGCTTCGATATCCCGCTGCTGATCGGCGGCGCCACCACGAGCCGCGTCCACACCGCGGTGAAGATCCACCCGAACTACCGCCGCGGCCAGGCCGTCTACGTCACCGACGCCAGCCGCGCGGTCGGCGTGGTGCAGCAGCTGCTCGGCGAGGCGCGTGACGGCACCGTCGCCGGCATCCGCGCGGAATATCAGAAGGTCGCCGATGGCCACGCCCGCAACGAGCGCGACAAGCAGCGCCTGACGCTCGCCAAGGCGCGGGCCAACGCGCCGAAGATCGACTGGGCGGGCTATGAGCCGCCGCGTCCCGCCTTCATCGGCACGCGGGTGCTGTCGGCGGCCGACGTTTCCGAGCTGATTCCCTTCATCGATTGGTCGCCGTTCTTCGCGACCTGGGAGATGAAGGGTCGCTTCCCCGCCCTGCTTGACGACCCCGAGCGGGGCGAGGCGGCGCGTGCCCTGTGGGATGACGCTCAGGCGATGCTGAAGCGCGTGGTCGAGGAGCGCTGGTTCGACCCCAAGGCGGTGATCGGCTTCTGGCCGGCGAATGCGGTCGGCGACGACATCCGCCTCTACAAGGGCGAGTCGCGCTCGGCCGAGCTCGCCACCTTCTTCACCTTGCGCCAGCAGCTGTCGAAGCGCGACGGCCGGCCCAACGTGGCGCTCTCGGACTACGTCGCCCCGGTGGAGAGCCTGAAGCCCGACTACGTCGGCGCCTTCGTCGTCACCGCCGGCGCCAACGAGGAGCGCATCGCCGACCGCTTCGCCCGCGCCAACGACGACTATTCCTCGATCATGGTCAAGGCGCTCGCCGACCGCATCGCGGAGGCCTTCGCCGAACGCATGCACGCCCGCGTCCGCCGCGAGTTCTGGGGCTACGAGACCGGGCCGGAGATGACGCCGGAGCAGATGGTCGCCGAGGAATACCGCGGCATCCGCCCGGCGCCGGGCTACCCCTCGCAGCCCGACCATACGGAGAAGGTCACGCTGTTCGAATTGCTGCAGGCGGAGAGGCGCATCGGCGTCAGGCTGACCGAGTCCTACGCGATGTGGCCGGGCTCGTCGGTGTCGGGCCTCTACCTGTCGCATCCCGACGCCGCCTATTTCGGCGTCGCCAAGATCGAGCGTGACCAGGTCGAGGATTACGCCCGGCGCAAGCGGATGGACGTGGCCGAGGCCGAGCGTTGGCTGGCGCCGATCCTGAACTACAGTGCCGCCGGGCCCCTGCCTCAGGCGCAGGAGAAGACGCCGCAAGCGGCCGAATAGGCCACCTGCGGATCGTTCCGATCTGACGTTCAGCCCAGCTTGCGGCCGAGGAAGTCCCGCATGAAAGCGGCGATCTCGTCGTGGTGGGTTTCGAGCGCGAAGTGACCTGTATCGAGGAAGTGGATCTCCGCCTCGGGGATGTCGCGCCGGTATGCTTCGGCGCCGGGCGGAAGGAAGAACGAATCGTTCTTCCCCCAAACGACGAGAAGCGGCGGCCGATGCGTCCGCAAGTATTGCTGGAAGGCGGGGTAGAGCGCGACGTTAGTCCGGTAGGACAAGATCAGATCGAGCTGAATCTCGTCGGCCCCCGGCCGACGCAAGTAGAATGTATCGAGCAATCTGCCGTCAGGCGCGACCAGCTCCGCCGGCGCGCCACTGCGGTACTGCATGGCCAACGCATCATCCGACAGGACGGCCCGGCAAGCCTCGCGATGCGCGTCCGTGGGCTCGCGCCAGTAAGCATGCCAAGAAGCCCAATCCTTGCTCAAGCCTTCCACATAGGCATTGCCGTTCTGCGTGACGATCGCCGTCACCCGCTCCGGATGCGCCATGGCGAGGCGCAACCCGACCGGGGCGCCGTAGTCGAAGACGTAGAGCGCGTATCTGGTGAGACCGAGCGCTTCGACGAAGCCGCCGACGACCTCGGCGAGCTTGTCGAAGCTATAGTCAAAATGCCCTCGCGGCGGCGCCTTCGTCTCGCCGAAGCCGGGCAGATCGGGCGCGATCAGACGGTAGCGATCGGCAAGCAGCGGGATGAGGTCGCGGAACATGTGGCTTGCCGTCGGGAAACCGTGCAGCAGCAGGATGACCGGCGCATCGCTCGGTCCGGCTTCGCGGTAGAACACGTCGACGTCGCCGACCCTCTGCGTGCGAAACTTTACCTTCGTCATCGTCACCTCCCGCGATCCCTTGAGCGAGGCGGCGGCATGCCCGCGACCGGCGACACCGGCGACGGCCGGGACGGCCATCAGGAGCCGCAGGGCGTGGCGGCGATGCAGCTTGTGCGACCAACGGTTCATCGGCGTCCTCACCTCTTCACCGGCTCAAGGTACGCATTGCGAAATGCGGGTGAATGGCCGAGCTTCGAATGGCTGGATTTCAGGATTTGAAACGGTGGATCGGCTCGATGCGATGGAGATGTTCCTGGCAGCCGTGAACGATGGTTCGCTGGCGTCGGCCGCTCGCCGGCTCGGCCGCTCCGCCGCCGCCGCCACCCGTGCCGTCGTCCTGTTGGAGAACGAGGCGGGCGAACCGCTCCTTCTGCGCTCGACGCGCGGCCTGCGTTTGACGGCCGCGGGCGAGCGCCATGTCGCCGTGTGGCGCGACGTCCTGGATCAGCTTGCCGACGTTCGAGGGGTCGCCGATGCGCGCGTCACGGCCGGGACGCTGGTGGTGACGGCACCGGAGCTATTCGGCCGACAGAACCTCATGCCGATCCTGAACGATTTCCTCGACGCGCATCCGAAGGTCCAGGCGCGCATTCTTCTTCTCAACAGGCTGGTGGACCTCGTCGGCGAAGGGATCGACGTCGCCGTTCGCCTTGCGCCCTTGCCGGACACGAGCCTGATCGCGGTGAAGGTCGGAACGATACGACGGATTGTCTGCGCGTCGCCCGCCTACCTCGCATCGACGCGCAAGCCGAAACAGCCGCACGACCTCAAGGACCACGTCTGCATCGGTCTCAGCCCGGACAGCAACGTCGAGCTTTGGCCGTTTCGCCGCGATGCGCACGGCCAGCACGAGCGATCCGTCCAGGTCCGCACGCGCTTGGCCCTGAACAGCGCCGCCGCCTGCCTCGATGCCGCACGGCGCGGCCACGGCGTCGTTCAAGCCCTGTCCTACCAGGTGGCCGAAGATATCGCGAGCGGACGCCTGACGGCGATGCTGACGGAGTATGAAGCCCAGGCGGTTCCGGTCAGCGTCGTGTTCCGGGCCCATCCGCGCCGCTGGTCGCCGACCCGCAGCTTCGTCGATCATGCCGTTCCGCGGCTGCGCCAGGCGCTGGACGAGATCGGCAGGCTCCTCAGCTGACCGGCCATGCTCGACGATGAGCGAGGCACGCACCGGCTGCCGGTTCAGCCCGCAGCGGCCGCGACGGCGTCGATGAGACCGGCGGTGCTCGCATCGATGCACCCGTCGACGCGATCCGGTCGCCAGTGGCGCTGGAACGCGCGCACGACGACAGCCGCGCTGCCGGCGCCGGCGAGATCGGCGTAACCGATGGCAGCGAGGCGCGCGTGAAGGCGCGCGACTTCGGCGGGGTCGTGGGCCGGTGGCGCAGGCCGGGTCGGCACAGGCGCTCGCGGCCACAGGCCGACGCCCGCCTCGGCGAGCTGATGCCACGGGAAATGCTCGCCGGGGTCGAGCTTGCGCTCGGGTGCGATGTCGGAATGGCCAAGCACCCGCGCCGGCGCGATGGCGCGGCGGCGGCAGATATCGGCGGCGAGCCTCGCCACGGCCGCGACCTGCGCGGCGGGATAGGGCGGCAGGCCGCCCTCGTGGCCGGCGTTCACCATCTCGATGCCGACCGAGACGCTGTTCAGGTCGGTGTCGCCGCCCCACCACGAGCGGCCGGCGTGCCAGGCGCGATCGGCCTCGGCGACGAGCTGATCGATGCGGCCGTCCTCCCAAACGAGGTAGTGGCTGGACACCTCTGCCGCGGGATCGAGCAGGCGCGCCAGCGCCGCCTCGCCCGAGGCCATGCCGGTGTAGTGCAGCACCAGCGCGTCGACCGCCCGGCCGCGCCGGTCGCCGAAGTTCGGGGACGGCCGCAGGCCGGTGACGAGCGCGCTGTCGGCTCTAGTAAGCGTAGCGCACCCGGC
>CALMRL010000628.1 GCA_937873345.1 uncultured Beijerinckiaceae bacterium
GCGCTCGGCGTGGCGAGCGGCCTGCCCGAGCATCTGGCGCTGATCGCCCGCTTCGCCGCCGGGCTTCAAGCGCAGAACATCGCGCTCGTGCCCGTCGGCACGCTTGCACGGCAGGCGTCAACTGTCGCAACAATCGCGCGATGACCGCCGCGCCGCCACGATCTCCGCCCTCCCCTCCCTCGCCGGCCGGCCGCGCCGCCGGGCTCGACGCCGGCCAGTATCGGCCCTGCGTCGGCATCATGCTGCTCAACCCGCAAGGGCTCGTCTTCATCGGCAAGCGTCGGGTGAAGCGGCCGCTGGACGGCACCGACCACCTTTGGCAGATGCCGCAGGGCGGCATCGACCCCGGCGAGACCCCCTACGAGGCGGCGCTGCGCGAACTCGCCGAGGAGACCAGCGTCACCTCGGTCGAGCGGCTCGCCGAGGCGCCGGACTGGTACAGCTACGACCTGCCGACCGATGCCTCGCGCCGCTCGTGGCGCGGCCGCTACCGGGGCCAGCGGCAGAAGTGGTTCGCCCTGCGCTTCATCGGGGCCGAGGGCGAGATCAACGTCGCGGCGCCGGCCGGCGGCTTCCGGCCGGAGTTCGAGACGTGGCGCTGGGCGCGGATGGAGACGCTGCCCGAGCTGATCATCCCGTTCAAGCGCCCGGTGTACGAGAAGGTGGTGAACGCCTTCTCGCAGTTCGCCGCGGCTTGACGGGACCGTCACGGCGCCGTTCGCTCGCCCACGCCGCAGCCTGCGAGCCCCGCCAGCATGTGCGCCGGCACCGGCGCCTCGACGCTGACGTCCTCCCTGTTCCTGTAGAGCGGCACCCGCACGCGTCGCGCGTGCAGGCACAGCATGGCGCCGCCGGAGCCGTAGACGGGATCGCCGAGGATCGGCCAGCCCTGCGATTGGCAGTGCACGCGCAGCTGGTGGGTGCGGCCGGTCAGCGGCTCCAGCGCCATCGCCGCCATGCCCTCGCCACGCCCCAGCACCCGCCAGCGGGTGCGCGAGGGGAGCCCCGCGGGATCGACCTTCATCCACCAGCCGCGCCCGGCGTCGCGTCGCCCGAGCGGCAGGTCGATCTCGCCGACGTCCCCATCCGGCCCGCCCTCGACC
>CALMRL010000629.1:0-1961 GCA_937873345.1 uncultured Beijerinckiaceae bacterium
GCCTAGCCCGTCCCCCGGAGCCCCGCCAATGAGCCTCGACGGCGCCTACGACCCGGGCGAGAACGCGCTCCGCCACCAGATCTTCGAGGGCAAGGCGGCTGTCGACGGCGACCTCGCCGACTACGCCGCGCTGGGCCTCGCCCTGCTCGCCCTCGCCGGCGAGTGGCACGGCAAGAGGGTCCGCGAGTGGGCAGGAGTGCTCGGCGATGCGCTGCTGCATCGCTGCCTGCAGGCCGACGGGAGGCTCGGCTCCGGCGGCACGGCGCTGCTGCCCGTGGCGCTCACCGACGACGCCGACGCCGACGTGCCGTCCGGCACCTCCGAGGCTCTGGCGCTGCTGCTGCGGCTCGGCCTGGACCGGGGCGACGAGCGCTTCGCGCAGGCCGCGTGGCGGATCGCCGCGCATCTCGCACCTCGCATCGCCGCGCGCCCTACGATGTGGCCGAGCGCGATCGTGGCCCTGGCCGAGCACCCTCCGGCGGATGTCGCCGCGCCGACCTCAGCAGCGCCGGCCGCGATCCCCGCCGGGCTCGGCCAATCCGGGCCAGGCACGGCCGACCACGTCCACCTCTCCGCCCGGCCGACGCCCGACGGCCTCGCTGTGGTGATGGCGATCGATCCCGGATACCACGTCAACGCCCACGTGCCTTCGCGCGATTTCCTCGTGCCGACCAGCCTCGACGTCGCCGGCGCGACGCCGTTGCGCGTCGACTATCCGTCACCGCAGGGCTTCGCGACGCGCTTCAGCCCGACGCCGCTCGCCGTCTACGAGGGCCGCGTGACGATCACGGCCGCGCTGCCGAAGAGTGCGTCCGGCTGGCACGCCAGCGTCACCACCCAGGCCTGCACCGCGCAGACCTGCCTGCCGCCGGCGACGATCCCGGTGCCCCCGGTGCTCCCGGCGGCGCCGCACGGCTGAGCCGCTCTGCCCCGCCGGTTGCCGGCCCGCCAGCGGACGGCTATAGCATCGCGCCGAATGTCGGGTTCGGCGCGATACTCTAATCTCCTGTGCCGCATCGGATATTCTGAAAACCGCTGACGCGCTTTTCGGTCCGACGCTCTAGATGTTGCAACCCGATCGCTCCGGCGGTCCCATCATCCTTGCGGAGTGGAACAGAATGGCGCTGCGGCTCCACGGCGAGAGCCCGGACTTCGAGGCCGCATTCATCGCCCTGCTCGCCGCCAAGCGCGAAGTCTCGGAGGACGTCGACGCCGCCGCCCGCGCCATCATCCGCTGCGTGCGCGACGAGGGCGACGCGGCGCTCATCCGTTACTCCCGGCAGTTCGACCGCGTCGACCTCGATACCGTGAGCCTGCGCGTCACGCCGGACGAGGTGGCCGCCGCCAAGAGCGCCGCGCGCGCGGAGGAGCTGGAGGCGTTGCGCCTAGCCCACCGCCGCATCGTCGCCTTCCACGAGCGGCAGCGTCCGAGTGACCTGCGCTTCACCGACGAGGTCGGGGTGGAGCTCGGCTGGCGCTGGAGCGCGATCCAGGCGGTCGGCCTCTACGTGCCCGGCGGCACCGCGGCTTATCCCTCCTCCGTGCTGATGAACGCCGTGCCGGCCAAGGTGGCGGGCTGCGAGCGTCTGGTGATGGTGGTGCCGGCGCCCGAGGGTAAGCTCAACCCGCTGGTGCTGGCGGCGGCCGAGCTGGCCGGCGTCGACATCGTGCGGGTGTCGTGCCCGGACGTGGAAAGCACCGCGGCGCTGGCCGAGATCGTGCGCGAGGTGAACGTGCCGATCGTGGCCGACATCCACTTCCACTACAGGCGCGCCATCGAGGCCGCGCAGGCCGGTGCGGCGTGCCTGCGCATCAACCCGGGCAACATCGGCAGCGCCGAGCGCGTGCGCGAGGTCGTCACCGCCGCGCGTGAGCACGGCTGCTCGATCCGCATCGGCGTGAACGCGGGCTCGCTGGAGCGCCACCTGCTGGAGAAGTACGGCGAGCCGAACCCGGAGGCG
>CALMRL010000629.1:1971-2428 GCA_937873345.1 uncultured Beijerinckiaceae bacterium
GGTCGAGTCCGCGCTGGAACACGCGAAGATCCTGCAGGACCACGACTTCCACGAGTTCAAGATCAGCGTGAAGGCGTCCGACGTGTTCATGGCGGTCGCCGCCTACCAGCAGCTTGCCGAGCAGTGCGACCACCCGCTGCACATCGGCATCACCGAGGCGGGCGGCAAGCGCGCCGGCACGGTGAAGAGCGCGATCGGCCTGGGCAACCTGCTGTGGGCGGGGATCGGCGACACGGTGCGCGTCAGCCTCTCGGCTGAGCCCGAGGAGGAGGTGCACGTCGGCTGGGACATGCTCAAGACGCTCGGCGTGCGCAACCGGGGCGTGAAGATCATCTCGTGCCCGTCGTGCGCGCGCCAGGGATTCAACGTGATCCAGACGGTGCAGCAGCTCGAGGAGCGGCTCGCCTACATCGAGACGCCCGTCACGCTGTCGATCATCGGCTGCGTGGTGAACGGG
>CALMRL010000630.1:0-832 GCA_937873345.1 uncultured Beijerinckiaceae bacterium
GCGTACACCTCGCGGCGGCGGTTGCGGCCGGCGCGGCGCAACAGGTCGACCGATCGGCGCCGCGCGATGGTGCCGAGCCAGGCGGCGAAGGGCCGCGAGGGATCGTAGGTTTGCCGGGCGTTGTGCAGCGTGGTGAGCGTCTCCTGCACGGCATCGTCGACGAGATCGGGCGGGACGCCGGTACGGCGTGCGGCGCGGCGGATCATCGGATCGCAGAGGCGCAGCAGCTCGCTGTAGGCCCCGCGGTCGCCGTCCTGGGCGGCGGCCATCAGAGCGCGCAGCCGGTGCTCGGTATCGCCCCGCACGTCCAATGCCACGTCCGATCGCACCCCGGACCCTCGTACCAAGCCTCTTGGACGTGCGGCAAGGCCTAGCCGCTCGCCAGGGGCTTGGCAATCGGGCGATCGGCGCCCAACGGCCGACGGTGGCGGCGCCAAGCGACCTCGCCGAGGGCGAGGAGGAGGAAGGTGCCGAACACGAACGTGCCGCCCGCGAAGCCCGGGGGCCAGCCGAGGTTGTTGAGTGCCAGCGCCGCCACGCTCAGCCACAGCACCGCCGGCGAGGCGACGCAGGGCAGGAAGGGGATCAGCCAGGCGACGTACCACGTGTAGTGCGGCGAGGAGAGGAAGGTGAAGGCGGCGGCGAGCGCCAGGGCGCCGGCGATGTCGGGCCGGTCGCGGCGCATCAGCGTGCGCAGTGCGAGGCCGCCCATCACGGCGAGCACCAGCGGCGGGAACAGGGAGAAGAGCCGCTGCGGCAGGCCGGGCAGGACATGCTTCGCCGCGACCCAGAGGTAGACGCCGGAGCCGTCGCGGAACCCCTCCTCGTCGCC
>CALMRL010000630.1:875-1824 GCA_937873345.1 uncultured Beijerinckiaceae bacterium
AGGTAGAGCAGGACAACCGTCACCAGCCCGGCGAGCGGCAGCCGCCAATCCCAGCGCCGGTACAGCGCCGGAGCGATGACGACGGGGTAAAACTTGACGAGGGCGCCGCCGCCGAGCGCGACGCCGGCGAGCAGCGGTCGTCGCAGCTCGGCGGCGAGCAGCGCGGCGGCGATGCAGCAGCAGGCCACCGCATCGACGTGGGCATCGCCGGAGAACTGCCAAATCGGGATCGGATGCCAGGCGTAGAGGAGGATGCGCGCCGGCGACTGGCCGCGCAGCGCCAGCAGGCGCAGCAGCATGGCGATCGTGGCGAGATCGAACAGCGTCATCGTCGCCTTCATCGCGACAAGCGTCGCGCTCACCCGCGTCACCAGGAAGAAGACGATCTGCGCCAAAGGCGGGTAGATGGTGCGCGCGTAGTCCTTGCGGTTGATCTCGGGGTAGATCTCCTCGTCGCGCAGCGACGCCAGCGCCGGGTCGGCGGGAACGTAGCGGTAGGGATTGATGCCCGCCGCCTGGACCCGACCGTCCCAGACGTAGCGGTTCACGTCGGTGGAGACGGGATCAATCGGCACCAGCATCAGCCGCAGCACCGCGCCGACGACGAGGATCGCCGCCGTCGCGCGCCGGGTCGCGGCCGCCTCGCGCCCGCGGTCGGCGAGCACCACCGCCACGGCGGCGAGGTAGATCGGTCCCTCGACCCACATCCAGTCGAAGATCACCTGATTCGTCGTCGCGACCGAGGCGGCTCGCCAGCACCGCCTGCACGGCGACGAGCAGCACGGCGAGACAGGCGAGCAGGAGGAGCGAGCGGCGAGTCACAGCGACAACCTGCTTAAAGCGTCCGAGCCTTCCCGGCAAAGCGCCGGGCGGGGTAACCGCGGCGGCCTCCCCCGCGAAGGGCCGTTCGGGGACTTCCAACCGCGGTCGCTTCGCCGCAAGCTCGGGC
>CALMRL010000631.1:0-1933 GCA_937873345.1 uncultured Beijerinckiaceae bacterium
ATCACGCTCTACGAAGCGGTGCTCGGCGGAAAGGTCGCCGTGCCGACGCTGGAAGGCAGGGTGGAGATGAACGTTCCCGCCGGCACCGACGGGTCGCGCACGCTGAGGTTGCGCGGCAAGGGCTTGACGGCCGCGCGCGGCGGCCGCGGCGACTTGCTGGTGGCACTGCGCATCGTGCTGCCCGACGACGCCGCAACGGTGCTCGCCGAGGCTGCGAAGGGCATCGCGGAGCGCAAGCCCTACGACCCGCGCAAGGCGCTGGGATAGCCGTGCCGCAATGAGAAAAGGGCGGCCGAAGCCGCCCTTTCGACCCTTTCGATCGGAGCCCGCAGCCTCACATCGGCGGCTTGACGCCATCCTTGCCGACCGCAAACAGCTTCGAGGTGAGCTTGTCGCCCTCCTTGGCGGCGACGGTGAAGATCGTCTCGCCGGGCTTGACGATCGACTTGTCGGCCTTGACGAACTCGACGATCGGCGCCGACGGCGGCACGGTGATGTCGAGATGCTGGCCGTTGTCGTAGGTGACGTCGATCTTCTTGCCGCTGCCGCCGGCTGCGGGTGTTGCCTTGACCGTGCCGTTGGTCATCGCCGACTTGGTCATCGCGCCGTTCGGCGAGGCCGCCTTGATCGTGCCGTTGGTCATCGCGCTCTTGGTCAGGCCCGAGCCCGAGGCGGTGGTATCGTGGATCGTGTCCCAGTCGTAGTGCCCCTCGCCCGTGCCCTTCATCTCGGCGGGGAAGATCACCACCTCGAGCGCGACCGGGGGCGTGCCCTTGGTGGCGGTGCCGATGAACTTGCCGTCGGTGACATTCTCGAGGCTCGACTTGACGACGTTGACGAAGGCGGTCGAGGGCGCGAGTTCGACGACCTGCGTCTTGCCGTCGGCCTCCTTGACCGTGACGCTCGTGTCGGTCGCCGAGGCGACCGTGCCGCGGACGCGCTCAAGCTGCGGCGCCGCCAAGGCGAACGAGGTCGAGGCGAGCAGCGCCGAGACGGCGGCGGCGGAAATCGTGCGGATCATGAATGCTCCTGGTGGTGAAGTTAGTGTTGAGGACGCCCGGTTTATGGCGCGCGGGGATCGCGGCACAAGGGCCATTGCCCCCTATCCTGTTGCAGGCAATCGAACGGCGGGACGCGGGCGGGCCGGCGGTTCAGGACGGTTCGGCGACGATCGGGGTGGCGTAGCTCAGGCCGAGGTCCCAGGGAAAGTGGATCCAGGTGTCCTGCGCGACATCGGCGATCACCGTATCGACGAGGGGGCGTCCGGCGGGCTTGGCGTAGACGCAGGCGTAGTGCGCCCGCGGCAGCAGCTGCCGCAGCAGGCGCATCGTCTGCCCGGTGTCGACGAGATCGTCGACCACGACGAGCCCGGCGCCGGCGGTGTCGAGGTAGGCGGGCGCGATCGGCTTCAGGATCGTCGCGAGCGACTGGGGACTCAGCCCCTGCGCCGTCTCGCCGCGATAAGAGGCGACCGACACGGTCTCGACCGCGCGGATCGACAGTTCGCGGGCGACGATCGCCGCCGGCACCAAGCCGCCGCGGGTCACCGCGACCATGCCCGTGAAGGGCGTCCTCTCGCGCAGGCGTAGGCTGAGCAGGCGGCAGTCGCCGTGGAAGCGGTCCCAGGAGATGGAAAGGGTCTGGCGCGGGTCGCCGTCGCTCACGCCGCGCCGCCGAGCCCGGCAAGCATCGCCCGCACGGCGCGCTCGGCGGCGTCC
This sequence comes from uncultured Beijerinckiaceae bacterium, assembly GCA_937873345.1. Classification (GTDB taxonomy): domain Bacteria; phylum Pseudomonadota; class Alphaproteobacteria; order Rhizobiales; family Beijerinckiaceae; genus RH-AL1. The sequence continues at coordinate 1,719 of CALMRL010000631.1, forward strand.
ACCTCGCCCTCGTCCTTGCCGCGCACCACGATCTCGTTGTGGAAGCGCCCGTCACGCCAGGACGGGTAGGAGCCGATGCTGACGCCCGCATGCTCGCCGGCGATGCGGCCGAGCGCGGCGGCGTAGGCCCCCTCGGCGTTGGTGCCGGCGGCGATCGAGCGGGCGTGGGTGCGCGCACCGGCGACGAGCTTCGGCGTCACCGCATCGAGCATCGC
>CALMRL010000631.1:1943-4592 GCA_937873345.1 uncultured Beijerinckiaceae bacterium
CTCCAGATTGGCTTCGGTGGCCCGCAGGCGCCCTTCGGCCTCGGCGCGGCGGGCATGCAGCCCAGTGATCCCCGCGGCTTCCTCCAGCAGGGCGCGCCGCTCATCCGGGCGGGCGTTGACCAGCGCGCCCACCTTGAGCTTCGGCGTGAGCGCGTCGAGCATCGCGCCCATGACCGCCGGCACGCCGGCCATCACGATGACGTTGCCGATCCAGAAGCCGGGAGCCTTGGACACCGCATTCTCCACCAGCTCGGCGCCGGCGGGGATGCGCGCCATGCGCCGGCGCGCCTCGTTGAGGTCCTCGGGCTTGATCCTCTGCAGCAGCAGCTCGATCGCGCGGGGGTCCTCGCCGATCGGCACGTCGAAGGCGCGGGCGACGGCATCCGCGGTGATGTCGTCGTGCGTCGGGCCGATGCCGCCGGTGGTGAAGACGTAGGTGTAGCGGCGCCTGAGCGCGTCGAGCGCGGCGACGATCTCGTCCTCCTCGTCGGGCACCACGCGCACCTCGCTGAGGTCGATGCCGATGGCGGTGCAGCGGTCGGCGATGGCACCGATGTTGGCGTCCTTGGTGCGGCCCGACAGGATCTCGTCGCCGATCACCAGCACGGCTGCCGTGACAGGGTGCGCCGCGGCCGGGCGGGCCGCCTCGTTGCTCTGGTCGCTCATGCCGGCACAAGGCCCTCGTCGCTGGCGGCGCGCAAGCTGGCGCGCAGCCGCACGATGCTGTCGGTGAGGTCGGCGAGAGCGTCCTCGTCCAGCCCCATCATGCAGGCAAGTCCCCTCGGGACCGCCGCCGCCTCGCGCTCCAGCGCCCGCCCGGCCGCGGTGAGCAGGATGGTGACCTGGCGCTCGTCGGCAGCATCGCGCACGCGGCGGACGTAGCCCAGCACCTCCAGCCGCTTCAGGAGCGGCGTCAGCGTGCCGGAGTCGAGGAACAGCTCGCGGCCGATCTCCTTGACCCGCATGCCGTCGCGCTCCCAAAGGGCGAGCAGCACGAGGTACTGCGGATAGGTGAGGTCGAGCGGCGCGAGGAGCTGGCGGTAGGCGCGGGTGAAGGCGTGCGAGGCCGAGTAGATGGCGAAGCACAGCTGACTGTGCGGGCCTGCGGGTGCCGTCATCCGTGTCTCCTTGCGCGGCGGCCGGGTCGGCATCATCGCGCCACGCTCACGCTCAAGCAAGCATCGCGCTCCCCGCAGCGTCCGGCGGGCCGGCGAGAACCTTAAAGCGCTCGAAAGCTTTGATGGGCAGCGCTTGGCCAAACCTCATGTCCATCAGCGACGCGCTGGAACGAGAGATCGGCGAGGCTCGCGCGCAAAGCGCCTCGACGCTGCGACCGACCGTGCCGGCGCTGGAGGAGATTCTCTTTCAGCCGATCCCGCTGCTCGACCACGGCTTCCTGCGCGTCATCGACTACATGGGCGATGACGCCGCCGTGGTCCAGGCGGCGCGCGTCTCCTACGGCCGCGGCACCCGCAAGGTCTCCGAGGACCGCGGGCTGATCCACTATCTGATGCGGCACTGGCATTCGACGCCCTTCGAGATGGCGACGATCAAGTTCCACGTGAAACTGCCGATCTTCGTGGCGCGCCAGTGGATCCGCCACCGCACGGCCAGCGTCAACGAGGTGTCGGCGCGCTATTCCGTGCTCGACCGCGAGTTCTACGTGCCGGCGCCCGACCAGCTCAAGGCGCAGTCCTCCATCAACCGCCAGGGCCGCGGCGAAGCGCTGGGCGCGGATGAAGCGCGCCAAGTGATGGAGCTGCTGCGCGCCGACGGCGAGCGGGCGCATGCCGATTATGCCTGGATGCTGAACGAGGACGACGACGGACAGCGTCTCGACGCGGCACGCGACGGCCTCGCCCGCGAGCTGGCGCGCATCAACCTGACGCTCGCCACCTACACGCAGTGGTACTGGAAGACCGACCTGCACAATCTGATGAGCTTCCTGCGCCTGCGTGCGGACAGCCATGCCCAGCACGAGATCAGGGTCTACGCCGAAGCGATGAGCGCGGTGATGGCGCGCTGGGTGCCCCTCACGCACGAGGCGTTCCTGGAGCACCGCCTGGGCGCGGCGACGTTCTCGGCGTCGGCGCTCAAGGCGCTGCGCCGGATGGTCGACGGCGAGCGGGTCGACGAGGCGACGAGCGGGCTCGGCGCCCGCGAGTGGCGGGAGATGCAGGCGGCGCTGCGGGGCGAGTGACAGCGGCATCCTCCCGCCTGCCTCATTCGCGCGTCGACCCGAGCCGCGGTCAGACATTCGGATGGCAGGTCGGTCGCGCGGGATCGGGATCGCGGTGGTCGCCGCAGGGGCGCGGCGGCGACAGGCGGGTGAAACGCTGGTCGGGGACGCAGTCGCTGAGTCGGTCGGGATGGTAGGCCGGTCCGCATCTGCCGGCGGCGAGGATGATGGCCGGCCGCGGGGGCGGGCTCGACATCGCTGGATCGACAAGATGAGGCTGGCCGCGTCCCGACCGACCCCGCGGTGCGTCGATCAATGAGGCGTGATCGGGGCGCCGCGGGCGCTCCGTGCCATCGCATCGCCGTCAAGCCGGCCTTTCTGCACGCCGCGAGGAGATGCCCACCGCGGGCGGGGATGATGCGATGCCTGATGACATGACCGGCCTGACGAACGCCAGTCGGCGACGGGTG
>CALMRL010000632.1 GCA_937873345.1 uncultured Beijerinckiaceae bacterium
CCCTCGGCCGGGAGGCAGGCCGCACTCCTTCGTCGACGCGCGCGCCCACCCCCAGCGCCCGGCGCGCTCGTCCTCACCGATCCGCACCGCCCTCGTGCACGGGGCGCAGCCGATCGAGGGGAAGCCGCGGTCGTGCAGCACGTTGTAGGGCACGGCGTGGTCGTGGACGAGGGCGTCGACCCGCTCGCGCGTCCAGTCGGCAAGCGGATTGACCTTGACCAGCCCTCTCGCGGGATCGGCCTCGGCGAGCGGCGTCCGCGCCCGCGCCGCCGACTGCCCGGCGCGCAGCCCCGTCAGCCAGCCCGTCGCGCCGGCAAGGGCGCGGGCGAGAGGCTCGACCTTGCGTAGGCCGCAGCAGGCCTGCCGCGCCTCGATCGAGTGGCGGAAGCCGTTGCTGCCCTCGCGGGCGACGAAGGCCTCCACCGCCTGGCGTTCCGGCGCCACGGTGGCGATGCGCAGGCGGTAGGCCGCCTCCGTCTCCGCCCAGGCGTCGGTGGTTTCGGGGAACAGCCGGCCGGTATCCAGGGTGACGATCGCGATCCCCGATCCAGCCTGCCCCGTTCCGGCGAGCCCGGCCTCGGCGATGGCGTGGGTCAGCACCTGGTCCTCAATGCCGAAGCTGGTGGTGAAGACGAGCCGTCCCGGCATCCGCTCCGCGACGAGGCGGAGGCGATCGACGAGCGCGAGCGGCGCCATCTCACGGGCGAGCGTCTCTGCGGCGTCCTGCATGGGAATGGCTCCGGTGGCTGCGAACCGCTCCGACCTATTCGCCGGACCGGCGAAAACAAGCGTAGGACCGCCGAACCATAGCCCGCCGCGCCTCCGCAGCGGGGCAGCCCTGCCCGTGACGGCAGGGGCGGCAAGGCGAGAGCCTTTTCGACGCGCCGTCGCGCGGCTAAGCCGGCGCAGCCGCGACGGCGAGGAGGACAGGCATGATCATCCGCCCGCGACCGACCTGGGTCGACGTGCTGTTCACCCTGCGCGGCTCGATCGCCCGCGAGATCGCGCTGAAGCTCGCCGTGATCACCGCCATCGCGGTGGTCGTCACCGTGGTCGAGACGGCCCACCCCTCCCTCTTCGCCAACCTCGCCGCGACGCCCTTCACCCTGATCGGCCTGTCGCTGTCGATCTTCATGAGCTTCCGCAACAACGCCTGCTACGACCGCTGGTGGGAGGGTCGGCGGCAGTGGGGCTCGATCCTGACGCAGATGCGCTCGCTGATCCGCGAAACGAACGCCTTCCCCCAGGACCCCGCCCGCGCGCCGCTCCTGCGCGCCTTCTGCGGCTGGTGCTTCGCCATCACCGCGCGGATGCGCGACGAGGACGAGCACGCCGCCGCGGCGCCCTGGATCGCGGTCGCGATCCCCGCGCACCATCCCAACCCGACCGATGCCGTGCTCCAGGAGTGCGGCCGCCACCTCGACGACCTCGCGCGCCGCGGCGCGATCACGCAGTACCGCTACCTCGCGATGGAGCAGCGGCTGGTCGATCTCGCCGCCATCCAGGCGGCGGTGGAGCGCATCCACGTCACGCCGCTGCCCTTCGCCTACTCCTTGCTGCTGCACCGCACCGCCTACCTGTTCTGCGGCCTCCTGCCGTTCGGGCTGGCGCACCCGCTGGGCTGGGCGACGCCGCTGGTCACCGCGATCGTCGGCTACACCTTCTTCGGGCTGGACCAGCTCGGCAGCGAGCTGGAGGAGCCGTTCGGCCGCGACACCTACGACCTGCCCCTCGACGCGATGCTGCGCGTGTTCGAGCGCGAGGTGCGGATGGCGCTGGGCGAGACGGTGCTGCCGCCGCCCCTCCGGCCGGTCGACTTCCTGCTGACGTGAAGAGCCGACGGCGCGCTCAGGCGATTTCGCCGAGCGGCGCGAAACCGCCGCCCTCGTCGCGCGCCAGCACCGCGCCCTCCTCGATGTCGAAGATCCAGCCGTGCAGCGTCAGCTCGCCGCGATCGAGGCGCTCGGCGACGTAGGGGTAGCCGCGCAGCCGCTCCAGCTGCACCCCGACGTTGCGCATCGCGGTGCTCCTGACGTCGGCGCCCTCCTCCGCCCGGCAGCCGCAGCCCTGCAGCCAGCGGGCGACGCCCGGCATCGTCTCCAGCGCCTCGGGATGCACCAGCCCCTTCATCGCCCCGCAGTCGGTGTGGCCGCAGACGACGACGTGGCGCACGCCGAGCGCCACCACCGCGTATTCGATCGCCGAGCCGACGGGGCAGCCGGCGTCGGCGCTCCACTCCGGCACGACGTTGCCGGCGTTGCGGCTGACGAACATCGTGCCCGGCCCGCTCGCCGTGATCGTCTCCGGCGCGACGCGGCTGTCGGAGCAGGCGATCACCAGGGCGCTCGGCGACTGGCCCTCGCGCACCAGCCGGCCGTACTCCTCGCGCAGGGCCGGAAAGGGCTCGGCCCGGAAGCGCGCCACGCCCTCGATGATCTCGTCCATCCCATTCTCCTCGTCCCGCGGCCGCGCCGCGACGGTGCATCCCAAGACGGTAGCGCGATCGTGACCGGGCGCCCACCCGGCGGTCCGCCGGCAAGGAGGATGCCGGATACGGTCGCAGCAAAGCCGGCCCCGCTCCGGCCGCGCCTCCTGGCGATCCACGAGCGATTTCCACCGTCGCCTTGTCGCCGCGATCTGCGCTAGACTCATGGTGCGACGCGCCAGCCGAGAAGCCGGCGCGGCTCCGCCCGCGTCTGCGCTGATACGCGCAGTTGCGCGACGGCGTGGATGCATCGCTCCTCCGCGTGCGTCATCAGCGAGGAAGCCCGAGCTTGCCGTCACGCCGCCATCGACAGGAGCGCATCGCCGGCAGCCTTCTCGCGCTGGCGTGGTTGGGCGGCGCGATGCCGGCCGAGGCCGCCACCGTCGAGGTCAGGGTGTCGGGCGTCACGCCGAACGCCGGACAGGTGCTGGCGAGCCTGTGCACCGCCTGCGCGATCGGGCAGCGGCAGGCGGCGGAGGGCGCGGTGGTGAGCTTCGTCTTCGCCGACGTCGAGCCCGGCCGCTACGCCGCCCTCGCTTTCCAGGATGTCGAGGGCGACGGCGTGCTGCGGCGCTCGCGGATGGGCCGCCCACTGGAGCCCTACGGCCTGAGCAACGGCGCCGGCCGCTCGCATTCGCCTTCCTTTGAGCAGGCGGCGGTGCGCGTCGGCGAGGGCGGCGCCCGCATCGCCGTCAGGCTCGACCGGCCGGGATCGCCCTGAGCGCGTGACCCTCGCCGTCGATCCGCCGCTGCTTTC
>CALMRL010000633.1 GCA_937873345.1 uncultured Beijerinckiaceae bacterium
CGTCCGGCTTGCGCTGGTCGGAGGCAAGCTTCGCCAGCAGCTTGTTGTAGGACACCCCCGCCGAGGCGGTGAGGCCGGTCTCGGCCCTGATCTCGGCCCGGTTCGCCTCGGCGATGCGCGTCGCCGCGCCGGGCTCAGCCGCCGCCTCGGTGACGTCGAGGTAGGCCTCGTCGAGCGACAGCGGCTCGATGAGCGGCGTGTGGCGGGCGAAGATTGCGCGGATCTGTCCCGACACCTCCTTGTACACCTCGAAGCGCGGCTTGACGAAGACCAGCGCCGGGCATTTGCGCCGCGCCGTCACCGAGGGCATCGCCGAGCGCACGCCGAAGACGCGCGCCTCGTAGGAGGCCGCCGCGACGACGCCTCGTTCGCGCGAGCCGCCCACCGCGATCGGCAGGCCGCGGAGCCGGGGATCGTCGCGCTGCTCCACCGAGGCGAAGAAGGCGTCCATGTCGACGTGGATGATCTTGCGCTGCCGCGGCACGGCCTCGTCGATCACGCTTTGTTCCAGTGCGGTGCCAAGCCCACGCATCGCGGCGATCACCTCAACCGTCATGTCCTCGATCCGGAATGCGAGCGCAGGAGCCTAGCGCGGTGGCGGGCCGGTCCTCAAGCCGCCGGGCCGCGCCGCCTGTGGATCGATGATGCTCGCCACGGTCGCAAGTTCTGACGTTAAGTCATGGAAGAAGAACCCAATGCAGATGACGTAACGTAAGTATTCTTCTACGGATATGGGTACAAAAAACAGGCGGGAAGTTGCAGGCGTCGGGCTCTCGACTTCAGCATGCCTTAACCCGCGCATCGCAGACCTTGCTGCATGCTGCTCGCTCACTTCCGATCCAACGATAGGGGCGCGACGGCGACCGAGTTCGCGCTCGTGTCGCTGCTGTTCCTCTCGACCATCCTCTTCGTGCTGACTGTCGCGCTGATCTTGTACTTCACCCTCGCCCTCGACTACGCCGCGAGCAAGGCCGCCCGCCAGGTGATGACCGGCGCGGTGCAGCAGAACGGCACCGGCCAGGCCGCGTTCAAGACGGGGATCGTCTGCCCCTACCTCCCCGCGGCGCTCGCGTGCGGCAGCCTCACCGTCAACCTGCAGACGGTGAGCGAGGCGGCGCAGCCCGGCGGGTACTACGCCTTCGTCAACGGCTCCGCGACCGCGCTCACCATGCCGACGCTGAGCGACGCGGCGAGCGCCTTCAGCCCCGGCGCCCGCCAGTCCTACGAGTACCTACAGCTCGTCTACCCCGTCACCGTCATCCCCGGCCTGTTCGCCAAGGTGCTCGGCGGCGGCGCCACCTACAACGGCCAGCCGGCCTTCCTCATCACCGCCACCGCGGCCTTCCGCAACGAGCAGTGGTGATGAAGGGCCGTCCCACCCTCCGCGGCTTCCTGACGGCGCAGGCCGGCGTGGCGGCGATCGAACTCGCGATCGTCTTCCCCGTGCTGGTGGTGCTGATGTTGTTCGGCCTGCAGGCGGTCACCTACGTCCGCGCCGTTCGCAAGGTCGAGCTGCTCGCCAGTTCGATGAGCGAGATGCTGTCGCAGGCGGCGCCGCCGGCCGGGTCGACAACGGCGCTCGTCAACACGCTCGACCTGCACTTCGCCTACGACGCCGGCATGGTGATCTTCCCCTACCTGATGCAGGACGCGACCCGGCAGAACATCGCCTGGTGGCAGGATATCACCATCGACTTCGCCGGCATCCAGTTCGCGCCGACCGGCGCCAGCTGTCCCGGCACCGACCAGAGCAGCTGCTACAAGGCGAACGTGGCGTGGACCAGCACCGGCACGGTCGGCAACAACGCCCGGCCCTGCGGCACCGCGCAGCTGCCGACCGACTCGGCCGCGCCGAGCAACACCGCTCTGCCGCGCGCGATCTTCGGCCCCGGCTCGCTGATCGTGGTCGACGTGGTCTTCACCTTCCAGCCGAGCTTCGCGAGCCGCCTGATGTCGCCGCAGCGCATCGCCCGCTCGGTCTACCTGCAGCCGCGCTACGCCAGCGTGATCAACTACGACACCACCAACAGCGACGGGATCGCCATCAGATGTCCGGGCTACTGAGCACCCTCGCGCGCCCCTCGTGCCGCGCGGCACCCCGTCGGGGACGGTTCGCGCGGGCATCGTCGGGGAACGTCTCGATCACCTTCGCCCTGTGCCTGGTGCCGCTGGTCGGGCTGGTCGGGTTGGGACTAGACTACGGCGTCGCCGTCACCGACAAGAGCAAGCTCGACAACGCCGCCGATGCCGCCGCGCTCGCCGCCGTGGCGACCGCCAAGGCCTACATCGCCGCCAATCCGAGCGATCCCAACGCTTCCGCCAACGCGATCGGCAAGGGCCTGTCGCAGGGCGCCACGGCCTTCGCCGTCAACGCCGGCAGCCTGCCATTCGCGCAGGTCCCCGTCGTCCAGACCATCGCATCGGCACCGCCGGCGACGCCGAATTGCGCCGCGCAAAAGGCCTGCCTCTATCTCAGCCGGTCGCAGCAGACCTTCTCCGCGACCCTGAGCTACGCCGCGGCGACGCAGACGAACTTCGGCCGCCTGTTCAACGTGCCGCAGTTCGCCCTCGCCGGGGTAGCCGCCGCCTCGGCCAACGTGCCGTCCTATCTCGACTTCTACCTGCTGATCGACGTCTCGGGCTCGATGGGCCTGCCGGCGACCGCAGCGGGACAGGCGCAGCTCGCCGCCGTCAACTTCGACGACTACCCCGTCTATCTGCAGGGGTGCCAGTTCGCCTGCCACTTCCCCACCTACACCGGCTACGCCCTGGCGCAGCAGAACGGCATCCAGCTGCGCTCGGGCGCGGTCAACACGGCGGTGTGCTCGCTGCTCGCGCAGGCCGCGACGCCGGCCGTCCCCAACCAGTACCGGATCGGCCTCTATCCCTTCGTCACGCAGATGGCGACGCTGGCCGCGCTGACGCCCAGCCTCTCGGCGCTGCAGAGCACGGCGACCTGCAACAACCCGACGCCGACCGCCTTCACCCAGCTCCTCGACATTGGCTCGTCGCAGCTGACCACCGGCAACGATCCCTCGACCGGCACGGGCAGCGGCGGCACCAACCTCGGGGCGAGCCCGAACGACGGCAACTCGATCTTCACGCAGATGAAGGGCACCGTGCAGGTCTTCGGCGACGGCTCGTCGGCGGCGGCGCCGAAGCCCTTCGTCTTCCTGATCACCGACGGCATGGAGAACCCGCAGCACTACGCCACGTACCAGTACGGGCGCTACAACTACACCGGCGCCCCTTCGCAGTACCTCCTCTACCTGCCGTCTCTCTTCGACGGCCTGCGGGCGCCCACGGCGATTTCGCCGGCAGCCTGCGCGGCGCTGAAGGCGGCCGGCGCGACGGTCTCGGTCCTCTACATCCCCTACGTGCCGCTGACCTTCAAGTCCGACCCCTACAACGAAAACGCCTCGGCGAACGCCGCAGTCCCCAACCTGCCGACCAACCTGCAGCAGTGCGCAACGCCGGGCTTCTTCTATACGGCCAATTCGCCGGCCGACATCACCTCGGCACTGAACGCGATGTTCGTGCAGGCCGTGCAGGTCACTCACCTCACGCAGTGAGGCCGGCGCGCCGCGCGCGTCGGGAGGGCCGCGAACGCAGGTCGATGAAGTCGACCCCGGCGCAGCGGTTGAAGGTGTGCAGCCCGTCGGCGCCGAGCGGCAGCGGCAGGGCACGGACGGGCGTCTGCCGGTAGCCGTCGGGGTCGAGCCGGTCGACGCGCAGCACCGTGACGCCGTCGCCGTAGCCGCCGCGGCAGTCCATGGCGACGCGCATCAGCGCATCGGCCTCGTGCCACATGGCGCCGGCCGGGCGCGCCGCGCCGGCGTCGATCAGCACAGGGTTCAGCCGATGCGCGCGCCAAGGCCCCCGCAGCCGCGGGGCGTGAAACAGCAGCAGCCGGTCCCAGCTGGTGCCGGGGGGCTCGGCGGAGGCTGCGAAGATCCAGTAACGCTCGCCGTGCCGCACCAGCGTCGCGTCGGCGACCGCCACGTCGTCGAGCAGGATGGTGTCGAGCCGCCAGCGATCCGGCACGCGCTCCGCCCGCCAGAGTTCAAGGCGGCGCGCCTCGCAGGACTCCGGCAGCATGAACACCTCGCCTTCGTGGGTGAAGACCTGCGGGTAGGAGAGATGGTAGGGCCGGGCGAGCACGGTCCGCGGCGGCGAGAAGCCGTCGGGACCGAGCACGCTTGCCGAGATCACGCCGCGGCGGGTGGCGAGGTCGAGGTCCTCGAAGAAGACGTGGAGGCGCCCGCCCGCGAGGAGCGGGAAGGGGTCGGCGTAGTAGCGGCGGCCGTTGTCGGCGAGGACGTGGCGACAGCCGTCGGGGG
>CALMRL010000634.1 GCA_937873345.1 uncultured Beijerinckiaceae bacterium
CTTGGACAGCGTGCCCATGGCGAGGTCGACCGGCGCGTCGTCGGGCTCGACCACGCCGAGGCCGTGGGCGTCGTCCGCCATCAGCCAAGCGTCGTGGCGCGCGACCAGCGCGGCGAAGGCGGCGAGGGGCGCGCGGTCGCCATCCATCGAGAACACCGTCTCGGTGACGATGAGGGCGTGGCGGTGCCGGCCGCGCTCGGCGGCGAGGAGGGTGCCGGCGTGAGCGGCGTCGTTGTGGCGGAAGCGCAGCGTGCGGGCGCCCGACAGCGCGGCGCCGGCGTTGAGGCAGGCATGGGCGAGCGCGTCGATGACGACGAGATCCTCCGGCCCGGCCAGCGCCCCGAGCACGCCGAGGTTGGCGAGGTAACCGGAGCCGAACACCAGCGCGGCCTGCGTGCCCTTCATCGACGCCAGCTCGTCCTCCAGCGCGGCGTAGAGGGGGTGGTTGCCGGTGACGAGGCGCGAGGCGCCGGCACCCGTGCCGTAGCGCTCCAGCGCCTCGGCCGCCGCCGCCTTGACGCGGGGATCGATGCTGAGGCCGAGAGTATCGTTGCAGCAGAAGGACACGAGCCGGCGGCCGTCGCGCTCCACCACGGGGAAGGTGCCGCGCCCGGTCCGTCCAAGCGTGCGGCGCAGTCCCTGCGCGTCGAGCGCGGCGAGCTTGGCTTGGGCGAAGGCGTCGAGCGATCCCATGACCCGTCCTTCTGGCGTTTGAGCGCACGAAATGCAAAGCACGGCGGCGATGTCCTCCACCCCGCCGAACCCCGACTGGATCGCCGCCGGCCGCTCCCACCTGTGGCGGCCATATTGCCAGATGCTGACCGCCTCCCCTGCACTGCCGATGGTGGCGACGCGTGGCTCGCGCCTCCGCCTCGCCGACGGGCGCGAGCTGATCGACGGCGTCGCCTCCTGGTGGACGGCGTGCCACGGCTACAATCATCCCCGCATCAGGGATGCCGTACGCGCGCAGCTCGATGCCATGCCGCACGTGATGTTCGGTGGTCTCACCCACGAGCCGGCGGCCCGCCTCGCCGGCCGGCTGGCAGAGCTGCTGCCGGGCGACCTCGACCGCGTCTTCTTCAGCGACTCCGGCTCGGTCGCCGTCGAGGTGGCGATGAAGATGGCGATCCAGTTCTTCGGCAACGGCGGCGAGCGGGGGCGCGACCGCATCCTCGCCTTCCGCGGCGGCTATCACGGCGACACGTTGGCGACGATGGCGGTGTGCGATCCCGAGGAGGGGATGCACGCCCGCTTCCGCGGCGTGCTCGCCGAGCAGCCGATCGCCGCCCTGCCGCGCGACGGGGCGGACACCGACGCGCTCGACGCGTTGCTGGCGCGCGAGGGACACCGCATCGCCGCGATCCTCGTCGAGCCGCTGGTGCAGGGCGCGGGCGGCATGCTGTTCCACGACGCCGCGGTGCTGCAGCGGCTGCGCGAGCGGGCGGATCGCCACGGTTGCCTGCTGATCTTCGACGAGGTCTTCACCGGCTTCGGGCGCACTGGTGCGCTGTTCGCCTGCGAGGCGGCGAGGGTGTTGCCGGACATCGTCACGCTGTCCAAGGCGCTCACCGGCGGCACGATGGCTCTCGCCGCCACGGTGGCGACGACGCGGGTGTTCGAGCGCTTCCTGTCGGACGACCCCGGCCACGCGCTGATGCACGGGCCGACCTTCATGGCGAACCCGCTCGCCTGCGCCGCGGCGAACGCCTCGCTCGACCTGTTCGCCGCCGAGCCGCGGCTCGCGCAGGCGGCGGCGGTCGGCGAGACAATGCGCGCCGGACTGGCGCCGCTCGCCGAGCAGCCCGGCGTGCGCGAGGTGCGGGTGCGGGGCGCGATCGGCGTCCTCGAGTTCGAGCGGCTCGACGACCTCGATGCGATCAAGGCGCGCTTCGTCGAGGCAGGCGTCTTCGTCCGACCCTTCGGGCGCATCGTATACCTGACGCCGGCGTTGACGATCCCTTCCGACGAGCTGCAAACGCTACTCGCGGCGGTGCGCGAGGTCTGCGGCTCCATCGCGAGAAAGCCGGCCGCGCGATCCACAGCCGATCAGGGTTAACAGGCAGCCGCGAGAGGGCGGGCCTTGCAACTTCCGCGGGACGGGTCGACGTTGCATCCTGCAGGCGGCGATGCGCGCCGCGGCCGGCTGAGGTCACGAGGCATGATTCAGGAAGGCATCCGGTGATGCGCCGGCAAGCCCGACGGCTCCCCGCGCTGGTGCTCGGCGGCGCGCTGCTGCTCGCGGCGCCCCAAGTGCTGCACGCCGGTGAAATGGCCGGGCAGTCGGCGGCCGCGGACCGCGCGCCGGACGAAGTCCCGAGTAAGCCGGCAGCCAAACTGGCGACTTCGCCAGCCGACAAGCCCGTCGCCGATATCCCGGTGCCGGCGGACGCCCCCAGACCGGCGGGTGGCGGGAACGAGGCCGGTCGCAAGGACATGGGCCGCAGCACGGCGACGGCCGGCGACCCCTACGGCAACATAGTACCCGTGCAGCTGACGCCGAAGGTTCATTTCGTCGAGCCCATGCTGAGCAGCGCCTTCCTTGCGCCTGACCCGGCGGTCGACGGCAAGCCATCGACCTTCAGCCGATCAGCGCTCGCCGTGCCGCGCGGCTTTGAGCTGCGGCCACCGCTCGATAGCGCGTCCGACCCGGCAGTGGATCAGGCGCTGCCCGTGCAGGCCGGCGCAGCTGCGCCGGCAGCACCTTCACTGATCGTGCCTCCGCCAGTCGTGTCATCGCTCTCCACGCCCCCACTC
>CALMRL010000635.1 GCA_937873345.1 uncultured Beijerinckiaceae bacterium
GCCTATCGCATCACTTTGGCCGATGCGATCGGCTCGAAGAGCCCGACCGCCGCCCGCGGTCGCGTCGCCTATGAGTTCTCCGGCTCCCCCTGCGAAGGTTACAGCCAGACCTTCCGACAGGTGACCGAGTTGCAGCCGGCGGAGGGGCCGACGCGTACCTCCGACATGCGCTCGGCGACCTTCGAGAGCGGCGATGGCAAGGACTTCTCCTTCGACATCAAGACCGGCAACGACGGCGCGGCGCCCGAGGTGGTCGACGGCCATGCCGAGCGGCGCGCGTCTGACGTCCTCGCCATTCGCCTGAAGAAGCCGTCCGAGCAGACGGTGGACCTCGGCGACGACGTGCTGTTCCCGACCGCTCATCTCGAGAGGATCATCGCGAGCGCCAAGGCGGGGCGACGCACCCTCGCGGTCAAGGTGTTCGACGGCTCCGACGACGGCAAAAAGGTCTACGACACAATGACCATCATCGGCCGGCCGCTGACCGGCCAGGCCGACGAGGGCGCGGCGCATGCCACGGCGATGGACTCGATGCAGCGCTGGCCGGTGACGATCTCCTATTTCGAGGAGGATCGGAAGGATCAGGCGCCGGCCTACGTCCTCGGCTTCGAGCTTTAGGAGAACGGCGTCTCGCGCGCGTTGCGCTTCGACTACGGCGACTTCGTGCTGGCCGGCCAGATGGTCAGCCTGGATCTCGCGCCCGCGAAACCGTGCCGGCCGTGAATGCCTACAGCGGATGCAGGGCGAAGGCGGTATCGCCGCTCGCGACGATGACGTCGTAGCGCTTGCCGGTGCGGCTCGCCGCCTGCACGGCGAGGTTGCGCACCTCCGCGGCACCCATGCCGTCGCTCTGCGAGAAATAGGTGGCGCTGGGCATGTGGTAGAGCAGTCCGCGGCTTGAGCGGATCACCTTCGAGAAGTTCGCCGCGGCCATCGCCTGGTCGAGGCTGGCGTAGTCGTCGGCGCTGCCGCCGTGCAGGTCGATCCGGGTCACGAAATCGCTCATCGGGGGTCTCTGGTGAGGCGGTAGGGCTGACGGACCTTGCATCGCGAGCACGTCTGATGCCAGCGCCGGCGACGCGCGGCACGGCGGTGCGATGCGGGATCGGGGGTACCCACGCCGCTTCACCCTGATATACCGGCGCTTTGCTAACGAAGGCGGATGGTCGCGGAGACGACCCTGCGCCGGGAGTCCCGTGCGATGTCCTTCGAACGCGATGCGATCCGCGGCACTGGCTCGTCGCCCGGCCTCAGGACGACGCGCCCCTGGTCGCCGCAAAGCTGGCGCGGGCACCCGATCCAGCAGATGCCGGCCTATCCCGACGCTGCGGCGCTGGCCGCGGTGGAGCGGCAGCTCGCCTCCTTCCCGCCGCTGGTGTTCGCCGGCGAGGCGCGAGCGCTCCGGCGCCAGCTCGCCCAGGTATCGGCCGGCGAGGCCTTCCTGCTGCAGGGCGGCGACTGCGCGGAGTCCTTCGCCGAGCACGCCGCCGACAACATCCGCGACTTCTTCCGCGTCTTCCTGCAGATGGCCGTGGTGACGACCTTCGCGGCCGCCCTGCCGGTGGTGAAGGTCGGCCGCGTCGCGGGGCAGTTCGCCAAGCCGCGGTCGTCCGACAGCGAGACGATCGGGGGCATGGAACTGCCGTCCTATCGTGGCGACATCATCAACGACATCGCCTTCACGCGCGAGGCGCGCGTGCCCGATCCGCTGCGGCAGCTCGATGCCTATCGGCAGTCGGCGGCGACGCTGAACCTGCTTCGCGCCTTCGCCACCGGCGGCTACGCCAACCTGCAGAACGCCCATCGCTGGATGCTCGGCTTCATCGCCGACACCCCGCAGTCGCATCGCTACGGCGAGCTGGCCGACCGCATCAGCGAGACGAGCGCCTTCATGCGAGCGATCGGCCTCGACCCGGAGAGCCACCCCGAGCTTCGCACCACCGAACTCTACACCTCGCACGAGGCGCTGCTG
>CALMRL010000636.1 GCA_937873345.1 uncultured Beijerinckiaceae bacterium
CCATGCACGCCGCCACCCGCGCCTGCCTCATGCGCGAGCCGGCGCGGGTGGCGGTGAACATCTCGCCGCAGCACCTGCGGACGCCCGAGTTCATGGCCGACGTCGCGCTGGCGCTGCGCCTGAGCGGCCTGCCGCCGTGGCGCCTGGAGATCGAGGTGACGGAGGGCGTGTTCCTCGGCGGCGCCGCGGTCGACACCCTGCACGCGTTGCGCGCCAAGGGCATCACCGTGGCGCTCGACGACTTCGGCACGGGCTATTCGTCGCTGAACTACCTCATCGACTTCCCCGTCGACAAGATCAAGATCGACCGCTCCTTCGTCATCGGCATGGCGCAGCGCCCCGAGAGCGAAGCGGTGGTCGACGCGATGCTGACCCTGGCGCGACGCCTCGGCATCCGCGTCACGGCGGAGGGCGTCGAAACGCCCGAGCAGGCGCTGGCCCTCAAGCTGAAGCGCTGCGACGACATCCAGGGCTGGCTCCTCAGCAAGGCGGTGCCGGCGGACGAGGTCGACGCGCTCGCCGAGTTCGGTCCCCGCGCCCTGCGCATCAAGGTGCCGGCGCTGTTCGAGAGCCGCCTCGCCGCGGCGATCGCGATGCGCTCGTCACCGGCGGCGTAGGGCGGCGGCCGTCCGCCTCCCCGATCGACCGAGCCGGCAACCGCGTCACCGATCAGAACCGGTGCCACAGGGCGAAGATCGGCCCGGTCTCGCGCACCGCATCCAGGCCGAGGATCGTGCGGAAGGCGCCGAACTGCACCGACCAGCCCGCCGCCACCTCGTAGACGGCGCTGAGCTGCAGCTTGTCGTAGGCGGTGCGCGCGACGAGCGGGCCGCCTGCGCCGTAGGGGCCGGCGGCGGGCGCGTAGGAGCCGAAGCTCTGCATCAACAGCAGCAGGCGCGGCGCGGGACGCCATCCCAGCGTCACGTCGAGCCGGGCCTCCGAGGGAAAGCGGTCGGCGCGCACCCGCACCCCCGGCGCCACGTCGACGAAGGCCGAGCGACCGAGGATCGTGA
>CALMRL010000637.1 GCA_937873345.1 uncultured Beijerinckiaceae bacterium
CCAACTATTTCGACCATGCCGGATATGAGCCAGTGTAAAACGAAAGTGCTCTAGATTAACGTCGCGTTCGAGAGGAAGCGCCAGGAGATTGCGCATCAACGTTTCACGCGCTTCACGAAGCACATCTTGGGCCCGATTTCGCTGTCGGCGGGCTCGATCGCAGTAGAAGCGTACGATCTTGATCATCATCTCCTCCCTCAGCGGAAGGATGCCCCACCGGCATGCCAGGCGCCCGGCTGCCGCCGTCAGGCCGAAGCACATGGCCCGATGGTGATCGACATCGTCGTAGTCGAGGTCGGTCACCTGTCTGACGAAGTGCCGAGCCAAACGCATCACCTCTTGCCGCACGCCGTCCGGATCCGCCATGATCCGCCTAGCGAAGTGCAGGATCGGCATGGCTCCGCCGTTCCTCGCGCAGCCGGCACGTATCGCCATCAGCAGGCCGCGTGAGCGCTCCTGACGCTGTGCCGCCGAAAGGTGTGAGCAGTTGCGGTCCATGACGTCGGGATGAGCGGTGCGAAGCAAGGGAAGATCGATGCACCGGGCGATCTCCCCGTCGTCCTGCCTCTCCTTCGCCTGCGCGGCATAGTACGACATGGGATGCTCCGCGGTGCAGACGAAGACGAGATGAGACTTCGAGAGATGCGCCGCGGTGGCGTAGCCGGACTTGCTGTGCCGCTGATATTCCCGCCCCTCGGTGAGCTGGAAGATGCAGGGCCGGATGATCTTGTAGGCTGCCTTCCGCTCGCCGCGAATGAGCCCAACCTCGTTGAGCGGTAGCAGCGTCCCGTTGTGGAGGCGGCAGGTCTCGCCGATCGCCGCCTCGGTCGTGGCGAAGTTCGGCAGATCAGCCTCGGTCTGCGCCCCGCAGATCGAGCCCGCCGCGAGCAGGAGCGTGCTCTTGCCTGCCTTCGAGCGGCCGAAGAGGTTGATGCCGAAGATCGGCCTATTGGTGAGCTGCAGCAGCGGCGCCGTGAAGCCGAGGGCGAGCAGGAGGGCGCCGATGGTCGACTGGCAGCAGGGCTCGGCGACCTCGTTGAACCACCGCTGAAGATCGCCGCGCGGAGCTGGTGGCCGCGTGGCTTCATCACCCCGTCGCGGGGGCAGCAAGCGTCGATCGCATCGCTCCCCGACGATGACCCGTGTCGAGGTCGCAAAGGCATCGAAATTGCTCTGCCAGCCGGTCGTGGCGACGTGCTCGAGACGAACCCGCGGCTCCTGCGCGGTGGCCCGCTCCAGCGCCGCCAACCCCATACCAACATCTGTCCCCATCGGCAGGGCGGCATCATGGTCCAGTAGATTGGCGTGCAATTCCTTTAGCTTGGTGAGGCTAGAACGAGGATCTTCGATCCTGCTAGTCCCCACAGACGTCGGGAACTCCAAATGCGCGTAGGCCAAACCGGTTGCTCGATCGAGATGGGTACTTAGGTGCTCGATCCGAAAATTTCTCACCCTGTCGAGGGTCGTGTTTTCCTGTTTTGACCTTGTTTCTGCAGATTCCTTCATTTCCAGTCTCCTTTCTGTAAAACAAGAAAAACGTCAAAACAGCTTCGGTAGCGGGCATCAGCGCGACTGTAGTCCCCTCTTTTCTCCCCGTGAGATCCCATCGCGGGCGCAATGCTGCTCCAGGGTGGTTGCGTGACGATGTGAATTTTCGGCAGGTATCGGTGGGCATGGCGGGACGTCTCGACGGGCGGGCCAGTTGGGTCGCCCAAGGCGGGCTCTGCGTCGCGACTACGCATCGTCGTCACGCACGCGAGGGCGCAGTTCCTTGCGCGTCTCAACGACGTCGATGCCGTGCATGATGAGGCGACGCGTGGGCGCGAAACGGTTCATCGCGATGGCGACCTCGACGCGCTGCGCGCTTCGCAGCGGCTTCTTGCGCGTGCTGAAGATCGAGCGGCTCCCGTCCGGCCGCGTTGCCGAGATCTGAATCCGGCGCGTCGTCTGCGGCTTGAGCATGTAGTGGATGGCGGCGGGGTCGCCGTCGTACGCCTGAACCTTGATCGGCCGCTTGACGCCCCTCCCTCGCGGGAACGTGGCGAGGAGGTGGCGGCGGATCGCCGGCGTGATGATGCCTCGGATGAGGAGGTGGGCGTGCTCGACGTAGCGCGCGCCGTGCTGGCCGGCGTGGTGCTCGTTGCACGAGATCTCGAGCGTGCCGATCGCCGGCATCCGCAAATAGTCGAGCACGTCGAGCAGCGCGTCCTCGAGATCATCGAAGAGCCGATGACGCGCGAGTCGACCAACGGGGATGGTTGTCCGCGTGTGGATGATGGTGACGCACGACCACCCCGCGTCGTGGCGGTAGGTGAGCGCAACGATGGGCGGCGTCATCGCCTCGGCGAACACGGTGCTGCACAGGGGGCAGGCCGCGCTGCCGCAGAGTTGGCGCGACGTGCACGCCGCGATCCGGTCGAGGACCGTGGCGGCATCGGGGTGGTCCGCCGCTCTGCGCCGCAGGAGGTTCGCGTCGTTCCGGCGTTGCCTCAGCGCTGCTGCGATGGCGGCATCGACTCGATCCCCGCCAGCGCCATCGCCGGGGGGATCGAAGGCGTGACGCATCGCGTCGTCGAGGAGCCGCTCGAGCCTGAGCGTCGTCGCGCTGTGCTCACGCATCGCCGATGGCCTCGCTGGTGCTGTAAACGCGGCGCGCGGCGAGCCAATCGTCCACGTCGCCCTTGCGGATCCTGATGCACCTTGCGGAGATGCGAATCCGGCGGGGGCCGTACCCTCGGCAAGCCCAGTTGCGGCAGGTCTTCTCGCTGATGTGGAGGTAGCTGCACATCTCGGGCACCGTCATGAGGTCATTGGGGCCGAGCGCGTGGGGATCGCGCACCGGCCGATGTCGCTTGACCCTCTTGGTGGCGTCCGTCGTGGTGTCGGCGGCGTTCAGAGCCGCCTCCGGGGCGGCGGGATAGGCAAGAGGGCGGCCCGCGGCATCGCCGCTCGCGGGCGAGCTGATGGGTTCGCCCGCGATCGGGATACCCTCCGCGCCAACGCGGGGGCGGGCTGCGCTCTCGATGGTTGGGGTGCTCGCCCCCCTGCCCGTCGTCGCGACCGGCGGTGGGCGAACGCCCCCAATCAGGGTCTTCGGGTCGGACGTCCTCGGCGCGATCGTGCGTGAGATGGCCGAGGGGCCATCACGCCCTCGGCGGGGCTGCACGACGATCTGCACCGCGCCGTACCGCCGCTGGAGGGATTGCTGGTTGATCCGCATTGGCGATGGCCGCCGTGGCGACACGGATTCTCGCTGCCCCGGTCGTCCCCGGGCGGGCTCCTTAGTCTTCACCTTCCGTGGTCTCCCATACATTGCGGGAGTCCTCACAGAAGGCATGACGATGATGCTTACAAGATTAGGTCATTGCAACCCGGGTTGCCCGGTCACGACCCACCTGCTTCACAAAAGGATCGGCTGCTGTCGGTTCGACTTTTTAGTTTGATTTGCTTCTCGCCGTGGCCGATAAGATAGTTGCGCTTAGCGTCGGTCAACGGATTGAAGCCGAGATCTTCGATGGCCAATGGCTGAAGTCCTTGCCAGACCCCTTGGATGTGTGCAGCTAGTTCCGGCCAGACAACTCTTGCGATGCACTCAACCCGGGAAAAGTATGTGCGGAGAACATCGGCACGGATGCGTTCTCTCAGAATGGCCAATAGCTCCTGTGGTCGGAGGAGAGCCTTCTGCGTTGGCGCGATGAAAGTAAGATACTCAAGGCTCTGATAGGCAGAGACGAATACTAATTGCCTCATGTACCGATTATTTGCCCCCTTGAGTGATGATCGTTTCCTCATATTAGCTCGTATTTCTGACAATACCAGAACATCTTCAAAGACGAACTTGCCTCGCGCTTGGTGTATGGTTACCATTGACTTACCGATGTCTGCGGCATCCTGAAGCTGCAGATCATCCTCCTTATCGGCTGAGATCAACCCGATATTATTCACCCGGAGCAGATCGTACAAATGACGCTTTTGCATGACGTCTCGGAAGAGTTTCTGCAATTCGCGGTCAGCCGACGCCGCCCGAAGTGATGAAGTCGGCGTCCGGTCGAAGCAGGCGATCCTAGCTGCCGTATAGACGAGGTCGCTCGAGAGTTGGTGATTTCTATAGAGACCGCCGAGATAGGTCCAACGCATCAGCTCGAACAATCGGAGCTCTGGCTCCGCCTCGAACATTGCCTGGTCGGGATTTAGCAGAATAGAAACAGCGTGGGGGAGACCTTGTCGCGCCATGCTTCTCAAAACACCATCGTGCCGCCCGAACTCTTCATCTTACAAGGCAGACCGAACTTTATCTACAGCTGCGATGGGACGGGTGCAATATCGATCAGCATGTGAGCGGATGGTTGTTCTGGGCGTCAGCGGTAACCCTGCTAGCCCGTTGCGCAAGCCTGAGCGCCACGACGATGCCTGCCACGACGTGCCCAGCGCGGCGGCGATCACCGACCTGCAGCGCCTGTGCGCCACCGGCACGGCATCGTCAACCGCGCGGCGGCGTACTTGCGCGCCGTCTGCATCGATCGCAACGCAAGATTGTCGCATCGAGCCACGTTGTGGGCAGACCCGGCAAAGCCCGCGGAGCACCGCCGTTCGCCGCACCGCAGTGAGGCGATGACCAAAGAGTCAAGGGCAAGCGTAGACTGCCGCCGGAGTGATGGAGCTTAGCCACGCCGGAGGTGCCTGCCTCATCCCTGCTCGATCTGCGGCTAAAAACGGCTCTGGCGCGATCGTGCTGATGGTCACGGCGGATTGGCGCC
>CALMRL010000638.1 GCA_937873345.1 uncultured Beijerinckiaceae bacterium
GACGCGATCGGCGCGGCCATCGGCGTGGCACAGGGCAAGGTCGACGCCGCGAAGAACCGCTTCCTCCCCGCGATCCGCGGCGCGCTCGCCGGCTCGCCGGTGCGCGGCCGCATCACCGTCTCCGGCTACGAGGGCTCGGAGCTGCTGGTCGCCCGTCTGCTCAGCGAAAGCGGCGCCGACGTCTGCTACGTCGGCACGGCCTGCCCGCGCACGCCGTGGTCCGACCCCGACCGCGAGTGGCTTGAGGCGCGCGGCATCCCCGTCACCTACCGCGCCTCGCTGGAGCAGGACGTGCAGGCGATGGAGGCCTTCCAGCCCGACCTCGCCATCGGCACCACCCCCGTGGTGCAGAAGGCCAAGGCGCGCGGCATCCCGGCCTTGTACTTCACCAACCTGATCTCGGCACGACCGCTGTTCGGCCCGGCCGGCGCGGGATCGCTCGCCCAGGTCGTCAACGCCGCCATCTCGGCAAAGCCGCGCTTTGACGCGATGCGCCTCTTCTTCGAGGGCGTCGGCACCGGCCACGCCGCCGGCGTGTGGGAAGAGCTGCCGCAGGACCGCCCGGAGTTCCGCGCGAAGTACAGGAAGGCGCTCGACATCAAGGCCAAGCAACGCGCCGCCTCCACGCAGGACCTCGGAGGGCCGGCCTGATGCTGGTCTGGGATCACGACCGCGCCGGCGGCTACTGGGGCGCCGTCTACGCCTTCACCGCGATCAAGGGCCTGCAGGTCGTCATCGACGGCCCCGTCGGCTGCGAGAACCTGCCGGTGACGGCGGTGCTGCACTACACCGACGGCCTGCCGCCGCACGAGCTGCCGATCGTCGCCACCGGCCTCTCCGAGGAGGAACTCGGCAAGACCGGCACCGAAGGCACGATGCGCCGAGCCCACCGCACCCTCAACCCCGACGAGCCGGCGGTGGTGGTGACGGGCTCGATCGCCGAGATGATCGGCGGCGGCGTGACGCCGGAAGGCACCAACATCAAGCGCTTCCTGCCGCGCACCATCGACGAGGACCAGTGGCAATCGGCCGACCGCGCCATCAACTGGCTGTGGTCGGAGTTCGGGCCGAAGAAGAAGCCGTCGCCCAAGCCCCGCGCCGCCGGCGCGAAACCGCGCGTCAACATCGTCGGGTCGATCTACGGCACCTTCAACATGGCCTCCGACCTCCACGAGGTGCGTCGGCTTGTGGAAGGCATCGGCGCCGAGGTGGCGATGTGCTTCCCCCTCGGCAGCCACGTCGCCGACATCGGCCGCCTCGCCGACGCCGACGTCAATATCCTGATGTATCGCGAGTTTGGCCGCCTGCTCTGCGAGAACCTCGACCGGCCCTACCTGCAGGCGCCGATCGGGCTGCACTCCACCACCAAGTTCCTGCGGGTGCTCGGCGAGCTCACCGGCCTCGACCCCGAGCCCTTCATCGAGCGCGAGAAGCACACCACGGTGAAGCCGCTGTGGGACCTTTGGCGCTGGGTGACGCAGGACTTCTTCGCCACCGCCTCCTTCGCGGTGGTGGCGAACGAAACCTACACCCGCGGCATCCGCGCCTTCCTCGAAGGCGACATGGGGCTGCCCTGCGGGCTCGCGGTGCCGCGCCGCGCCGGTGCCAAGACCGACAATGCGGCCATCAAGGCCCACCTCACC
>CALMRL010000639.1:0-2093 GCA_937873345.1 uncultured Beijerinckiaceae bacterium
AGGGTCGCGGCTTTGAGGAGCATGCGGTCCTTGGCGGAGATGCGCGCTTTTTCAGGGTCGAGGCTTGTCGGCCGGTGCCCGTCTGTCGGCGCGCACCATGGCCCTTTTGCGGTGGGCGGGCAAGCAAGGCGGAGCCTGCCCGGGCCGGCACGGGCTTGGGTGTCGCATGCGCGATGCGGCCTGCTCGACATCTCCGATCTCGTGCGACATTGACGCATCTCGCCGGATGGAGCTTCTAAGTAGAAGAGGATCAAGGCTTTGGCGGCGATTGCGAGGAGACGTCTTGACGGAAACGGTCCTGATCACGGGCGGCGCGGGCTTCATCGGCTGCCATCTGGCCGGGCGGCTTCTGAGACACGGCATCCGCGTCCGCGTCCTCGACGCCCTGATTGAGCAGGTCCATGGCGGATCGATGGTGAACGGTCGCCCGGCCGGCCTGCCGGCGGAGGCCGAGCTGGTCCACGCCGACATCCGCGACGGCAGCCAAGTGCGCGCGGCATTGCACGGCGTCGACAAGGTGGTCCACCTCGCGGCCGAGGTCGGCGTCGGCCAGAGCATGTACGCCGTCGAGCACTACGTCTCGGTCAACGACACCGGCACCGCGGTGCTGATGCAGGCGCTGATCGAGCGGCCGGTGCAGCGGCTCGTCACCGCCTCCTCGATGAGCATCTACGGCGAGGGCCTGTACCGCGACGCCGACGGCGGCATCGAGGACGGCGTCGAGCGGCGGATGGATGCCGGCGCCGCCGTCCGCTCCTGGAACCCCCTCGACGCGCGCGGCCGCGAGCTGATCCCGGTGGCGACGCCGGAATGGAAGCGGCCGAACCTCGCCTCGGTGTACGCTCTGACGAAGTACGTGCAGGAGCGCCTTACCCTCAGCGTCGCTGGCGCCTACGGCATCGAGGGCGTGGCGCTGCGGCTGTTCAACGTCTACGGGCCGGGCCAGGCACTGTCCAACCCCTACACCGGCGTGCTCGCCATCTTCGCCTCGCGCCTCCTG
Organism: uncultured Beijerinckiaceae bacterium; assembly: GCA_937873345.1. Lineage (GTDB taxonomy): Bacteria > Pseudomonadota > Alphaproteobacteria > Rhizobiales > Beijerinckiaceae > RH-AL1. Next base: position 1,001 of record CALMRL010000639.1, read on the forward strand.
AACGGCGCGGCGCCGATGCTGTTCGAGGACGGCCACCAGCGCCGCGACTTCGTCCATGTCGAGGATGTGGCGGAGGCGTTCCACCTCGCGCTGGAGCAGCCCGCCGCCAAGGGAGGGGTGTTCAACATCGGCTCCGGCGAGGAGCGGACCATCCTCGACATCGCCGAAACCTTCGCCGCCGCGATGGGGCGCCCCGACTGCAAGCCCGACATCCTGCACAAGGCACGCGTCGGCGACATCCGGCACTGCTTCGCCGACATCGCCAAGGCGCAGCGGGACCTCGGCTTCGCGCCGCGCCGCGACTTCGCGAGGGGGCTGGCCGAGCTGGCGGAGTGGGTCGCCAGCCAGCAGGCGAGCGACCGCGTGGCGCAGGCGCGCCGCGAACTCGAGCAGCGCGGCCTGGTGGCGTGAGCGGGCACCCCGATCGTCCGGTGCTGGTGACGGGCGGCGCCGGCTTCATCGGCTGCAACCTCGTCGACAGGCTGTGCCGCGAGGGCCACCGCGTGGTGGTCTACGACTCGCTCGCGCGCGCCGGTGTCGAGCGCAATCTCGACTGGCTGCGCCGCACCCACGGTGCCCTCGTCGATGTCGAGATCGCCGACCTGCGCGACCGCGGAAGGCTCGAGGCCGCCGTGTCGCAAGCCGGCGCGGTGTTCCACTTCGCAGCCCAGGTCGCGGTGACGACGAGCCTCGCCGACCCCGCGGAGGACTTCGCCGTCAACGTCGCCGCCACGGTGGACCTGCTGGAAGCGCTGCGCACCCGCAACCCCGAGGCGCCGCTGCTCTTCGCCTCGACCAACAAGGTCTACGGCGACCTCGGCCGCATCGCCCTGGCGCTCGACGGCGACATGTACCTGCCGCTCAGCCCCGAGCTGCGCCGCCACGGCATCGCCGAGACGGCCGGCCTCGCCTTCCACACCCCCTACGGCTGCTCGAAGGGCGCCGCCGACCAGTACGTGCTGGACTACGCCGGGAGCTACGGCCTGCGCACCAGCGCGATGCGGATGAGCTGCATCTACGGCCCGCACCAGATGGGCACCGAGGACCAGGGCTGGGTGGCGCACTTCTTCTACTCCGCGCTCGCTGGTTTGCC
>CALMRL010000639.1:2103-3051 GCA_937873345.1 uncultured Beijerinckiaceae bacterium
CCCACTTCATCCGCCGGGCGCTGGCCCGCGAGCCGATCGCGATCTTCGGCGACGGCCATCAGGTGCGCGACGTGCTCCACGTCGACGATGCGGTGGACGCCTATCTCGCCGCTTGGGGCGCGATCGACGACATCGCCGGGCAGGCCTTCAACCTCGGCGGCGGGCCGGCCAATGCGATCAGCCTGACGCAGCTCGTCGCCCTGCTGGGGCGCGAGGCCGGGGGCGGCCCGGACGTCGCGTTCCACGATTGGCGGCCGGGCGACCAGCGCTACTACGTGTCGGACCGTCGCCGCATCGACGCGATGCTCGGGCTCAAGCCGCCGCGCGGCTGGCGCGACGGCGTCGCGGACCTTGCCGCATGGTTTCGCGGCGACCGGACCGCCGACGCCCTCGGGCGCGCGGCTTGGCCCGCCGAGGCGGTGTGATGCGCGTCGCCCTCGTCAATCCCGCCTGGGACTTCGGCAACAGCATCTACTTCGGCTGCCGTCATCCGCACCTGCCGTTGGAGCTTGGCTACGCCCGCACGTGGCTCGAGCGCGCCGGCCACGAGGTGCTGATGCTCGACGGCGCGCTGGACGGCCTCGACAATGCCGAGCTAGCCGGGCGCGTCGCCGCCTTCGCGCCGGGGATGACGGTGGTGACCACTGCGCCGACCTACCTGTTCTGGCGCTGCGCCCCGCCGGAGCTGCGTTCCCCCCGTCTCTTCCTCGACGCCCTCGGGGGCCGGGGCGGCCGGACGGTGGCGGTCGGCCCGCACGGCTCGGCGACGCCGGAAACCGCGCTGCGCAAGCTCGGCTGCGACGCGGTGGTGCGCGGCGAGCCGGAGGAACTGTTGCCGCGCCTCGCCTCGGGCGAGCCGCTCGCGGCGATCCCGGCGCTGGCCTTCGCCGCCGGGGCCGGCGTCACCGTCCCCGGCGGCCCGCACGCCAGCCGCTTCACCGACGAGCC
>CALMRL010000640.1 GCA_937873345.1 uncultured Beijerinckiaceae bacterium
TCCGCATGCTGCCCGTGCGGGCTCCGGCCGGCGCGGGCCGCATGCGGACGCGCATCGCGCTCACCGCCCCCGCGATCTCGGCCACCGTCTCGCCCCGCAGCCGCAGCGCCATCAGCAGCGCGCCGAGCTGCGCCGGCGTCGCCTCGCCTTCGAGAAGCCGGCCGAACACCTCCTCGGCCTCGTCGCGCGACAGGCGGGCGCCTTCGGCGAGGCGGAGAAGCACGGGCTTCAAGCCAGCGCTCACGCCGCGTGAGCCCGAGCGTCGGCATTCCAGGACACGGCGAGGTCGAGGAAGTTCGCCATGATGCGGCGGCCTCCCTCGGAGGCGATGCTCTCGGGATGGAACTGCACGCCGTGCACCGGCAGCGAACGATGCGACAGGGCCATCACGAGCCCGTCGGTTTCCGCGGTCACGGCGAGGCAGTCGGGCAGGGTGGTGCGCTCGACGACGAGCGAATGGTAGCGCGTCGCCTTGAAAGCCTCGTTGAAGCCGCGGAACAGCGTCTCGGAGCTGTGGAGCATCGTCGCCACCTTGCCGTGGACGGGCAGCGGCGCGCGCACCACCTCGCCGCCGAAGGCCTCGCCGATCGCCTGGTGACCGAGGCAGACGCCGAAGATCGGGACCGTGGGCGACGCCAGCCGGATCAGCTCGAGGCAGACGCCGGCCTCGCGCGGCGTGCAGGGGCCGGGCGACAGCACGATGGCGTCCGGCCGCGACCTGACGATCTCGCCGGCCGGGCGCGCGTCGTTGCGCACCACCTCGACCTCCGCCCCCAGCGCTCCGAAGTCGTGGACGAGGTTCCAGGTGAAGCTGTCGTAGTTGTCGATGAGGAGGACGCGCGGGCGTCCGCTGGCCGGCTGCATGGGGGCATATCGGCCCGCTCCGCCGGAGGCGTCAAGGGCGCGCGGCTTCACCGTGGCCGCGCCGCGCGTCACTGTCCCGTCGCCTTCGCGACCTTATCTGCGGCGTGGGGCAGCGGAGACGGAGGGAAGGATTTTGAGCGGAGAATTATCGCGACGCACCGTGGTGGCCGGAACCGGCGCGACGGTTCTGCTCGGCCCGTCCAGCGGCACGGCGACACAAACGCCGAGCTTGCCAGAAGGTGCTCCCCCCGCCAACGCGAGCGCCGCCCCCATCGCCGGCGGCACCGTGCGCGAGGTGCTGCTCGATCCCGCCGTGTCGGCTGGCTCGCCGCTGCGGGAAGGGCCGCCGATCGCCGGCGTGCTCGTCTCCAACGGCCGCGAGGTGGTGCGCACCGACGCCGAGGGGCGCTACAGCCTGCCGGTCGCGCCGGGACAGACGATCTTCGTCATCAAGCCGACCGGCTTCCAGGTGCCCGTCGCGGAGGCGACGCGCCTGCCGCTGTTCGGCTACGTCCATGACCCGGAGGGAACGCCGCCGGCACTCGGGTTCCGATACCGCGGTCTGCCGCCGACCGGGCCGCTGCCGGCGGCGATCGACTTCCAGCTGACCCGCGTCAGCGAGCCGACGCGCTACGACGTCATCCTGTTCACCGATCCGCAGCCGGAATCCTCGATCGAGATCGCGTATGTCCGCGACGCCGTGGTCGCCGGTCTCGTCGGCTCGCCGGCGGCCTTCGGCATCACCTGCGGCGATATCGCCTTCGACGACCTCGCGATGTACGGGCGCATCAACTGCCTCGTCGGGCAGATCGGCCTGCCGTGGTGGAACATCGGCGGCAACCACGACCTCGACTACGAGGCACCCGACGCCGGGCGCTCGCGCGACACCTTCAAGCGGGTGTACGGCGCGCCGTACTACGCGCACGAGCACGGCAACGCACTCTTCATCATGCTCGACAACGTCGATTACGCCGGCACGGCGCCGGACAAGCCCGGCGGCCAGGGAAGTTATCGCGGCGCGATCCCGGCCGACCAACTCGCCTTCGTCGCCAACCTGCTCGCCGCGACGCCGCGCGAGCGGCTGCTCGTCTTCTGCATGCACATTCCGCTGCGAACCTATCTCAAGCCGCAGGTACCGGGCGAGAACACCGCCAACCTCGACGCCCTGCTCGCCCTGATCGGCGACCGCCCGGCCGTCTCCTTCGCCGGGCACACCCACTCGACCGAGCATCACTACTTCGGCACGGCGGAGGGGGGCTCGGACGGGCATCCCCACCACCACCACGTCCTCACCGCCGTCTCGGGCTCGTGGTGGAGCGGGCCGAAAGACCACCGCGGCATCGCCTGCGCCGACAGCTACGACGGTACGCCGAACGGCTACCACGTGCTGTCGATCGACGGTGCCGCCTACACCACGCGCTTCGTGCCCGCTTCCGAACCGCGGGGGAAGCAGATGCGCATCAGCCTCGACACGCAGTATCACGAGGGCGACCGCGACGCGCTGCGAGAGCTGGCGGAGGTCGAGCTGCTGGGTTCGCCGATCACCGCCGAGCAGGTTGCGTCAACGCGCGTGCTCGTCAACCTGTTCGACGGCGGCCCGCGCTCCGACGTGGTGTTGGTGGTCGACGGACACGCGCCGATCCCGATGTTGCGGGTGGCGCGGCCCGACCCCTTCTTTGTGCAGCTCTACGCCCGCCACCGCGACACCATCAAGCCGTGGGTCGAGCCCAAGCCATGCTCGCACCTGTGGCAGGCGACGCTCCCGCGCGGGCTGGCGCCCGGCGCCCACGCGCTGCAGGTCGTGGCGCGCGACGAGTACGGCCGCACGCTGAAGGACGCGATGGTGCTGGAGGTGGTCTAATTGTCTGGTAGCGGGACGTCGTTGGGATCGCCCAACGACGTTCCCCTACCAGACAGCTAGAGCAGCTGGCTCAGGCCGGGAATGGCGTGCGCCACCTGCGAGACCTTTTCGTCGCCGGCGCGATCGCGGGCGAAGGACAGGATCTCCCGTCCGACGGTGGTCATCTCCCCGGTCGACAGCCCGATGCCCGTCAGCTGGGAGGCCAGCCCCATCAGGCCGCCGCCGCCGCCGATCATGTTCATCAAGCCGGCCATCAGGCCGCCCGCCTTCGGGTCGTCGGCTTCGCCGGCGGTCACCGCCTGCTGCGCCTCGGGCATGAACTGCTGCAA
>CALMRL010000641.1 GCA_937873345.1 uncultured Beijerinckiaceae bacterium
GCGCTCGCCCGACGCCGAGGGCGTCCGGGCCTGGCACGTCAACCAGTGGCTGAAGAAGGCGGTGCTCTTGTCGTTCCGCCTGAACGACATGGCGGCGATCCCCGGCGGCCCCGGCGGCTCGTCGTGGTGGGACAAGGTGCCGTCCAAGTTCGACGGCTGGAGCGCGGCGCAGTGGGGCGAGGCCGGCTTCCGCGCCGTGCCGAACTGCGTGGTGCGCCGCTCCGCCTACATCGCGCCCGGCGTGGTGCTGATGCCCTCCTTCGGCAACGCGCAGCCGTCCCGCGTCGAGCAGGCCCAGCGCCTCGTCGACGCGGGCACGATGGTCGACACCTGGTCGACGGTCGGCTCCTGCGCCCAGATCGGCCGCAACGTCCACCTGTCGGGCGGGGTCGGCATCGGCGGCGTGCTGGAGCCGCTGCAGGCCAACCCGACGATCATCGAGGACGATTGCTTCGTCGGCGCCCGCTCCGAGGTGGTCGAGGGCGTGGTGGTTGGGCGCGGCAGCGTGATCGCGATGGGCGTCTTCCTCTCGGCCTCGACGAAGATCATCGACCGCGAGACCGGCGCCGTGCACGTGGGGTACGTCCCGCCCTACTCCGTGGTGGTGTCGGGCAACCTGCCCGGCCGCCCGCTGCCCGACGGCAGCCCCGGCCCGTCGCTGTACTGCGCGGTGATCGTCAAGACGGTCGACGCCCGCACCCGCGAGAAGACGGCGATCAATGAGTTGCTGAGGACGTGAGCCGGGCCGGTCCTCCCCGGGTCGAGGCGACGGGGAGCGGCCGGGCGCGCTTCCTGTTCCGCGAGGAGGCGGGCACCATCGATGCTGCGACCTGGCGCCTCCACGCGGCGTGGCTCGCGGCGCTGGCCTTCGCGCTCACCCTGGCATGGTTCGCGCTGCAGCCCTACGCCCGCCACGACCTGAAGACGCAGGCCTTCATCGCGCCGATGACGGTGGTCGCCTACACCTACCTCATCGTCTACGCCTTCGCGGTAATCCTCATCGCCATCTCCTACGTGATGCTGACGATGAAGCGCTTTCGCGCGCTCGGTGCTCCGGCCGGCCTGGCCGGGCTGGTGCCGCTGCTGGCGCTGTTCGCGGCGTCGGCGCATTTCCTGCGCGCGCAGACGCCGGACGTGGTCGCGCTTCCCTATGTCGTGCTGCTCGACGCCGCGCTGGTCGCCGTGACGCTCTGGACGATCGTCGAGCTGGGCGTGCGCCCGCTCCTGTTCAGAGCCGCTTCCTGACCTCGTCGACGGCCTTGCCCATCTCGCGGTCGACCTTCTCCTGAGCCGTCTTCTCCGGCATGCGCTGCTGCTCGGCGGTGACGGCGGCCGGCGGATTGGCGGGCTGATACGTCTTCTCGCGCTGCGTGTTCGGCTCCGCCTCGACCGGGGCGGGGCCGGTGTTGGGATTGTCGTGCTTCATCGAGTCGTTCGGCGTCTGGCCGGCCATGGCGCGTCTCCTTGATCGAGCGGCAATGCCCGCGGCGGCGCTTCGATCCGTCGTCGAGCGGCGGAGGAGTGCAGGGCCGCGGGCTGTCGGGCGATGCCGGTCTCCACATGACTGCAAGATCGCGCCCCGCGGGCCCCCTCCACCGTGCTGCGCAGGGGAGGATGGCTTACGAACAGCGCCGATCGTGGGAACCCATCCTCCCCTGCGCAGCGAAGCGGAGCGGGGGAGGAT
>CALMRL010000642.1 GCA_937873345.1 uncultured Beijerinckiaceae bacterium
CCTCGGGCCCGTTCGCCGCGGCGGCCGCCGACCTGGGCCTCCCTTCCGCGCCGCCGCCGCCCGCCGAGCTGCCGGTGGATGGCTTCAGCTGCGGGAACCCGATCGTGCAGCGCTTCCCCGCGGTGTGGCGGGGGCACTTCCAGGGCGGCTACTCGCATTACCTCGGCGAGGGCGGCCCGATCGTGCTCGACTGGCGCGACGAGACGCGCTGCTTCCCTAGCGACCGTTCGTGCGAGCGCTATATCGCCGAGATGCGCCACGACTTCCACCGACCCGAGGGCTACTTCACCTGCCTGCCGATCCGCTGAGCATGTTCGAGGCGCTGCGGACGTTCATCCACGACGTATCGAGCGCCGGCGAAGGGACGCAGGAGTTCGCCGACGACGACTACCGCCTCGCCACCGCGGCGCTGCTCGTCCACGTCGCCAACGTCGACGGCCGCATCAGCCTGCCCGAGCGGGTGCGGCTGTGCGCCGTGATCGAGCAGCGCTTCGGCCTCGACCGGGCGGCCACCGGCCGGCTGCTCGCCAGGGCCGAGGCCACCGACCGCGAGGCGGTCGACTTCTTCCACTTCACCAACGTCCTCAAGCGCTCGCTCGACGACGCCGGCCGGCACCGCATCATCGCGATGATGTGGAGAATCGTGTTCGCCGACGGCGAGGTGTCGGAGTTCGAGGAGAATGTGGTGTGGCGCGTCGCCGAGCTGCTCGGCGTGCCCAACCGCGACCGCATCGCGCTGCGCCAGCAGGCGGCTGAGGAGCCGGAGGCGCCGCCGGTCGAAGGGCCGTGGTCGCCCAGGGCGTAGGACTGAAGTTCGCCCGCCGTCGTGGGCCGCTTGCCGGTCGTTCGGGGTTTCGGCGCGGAACGCGGCAGGATGGATGCGCACGGTCGGTCAGCGGCTCAAGTAAGTCATAGGGACTGATCTATGTCGCGCTCGGACGCAGACGTTGAACACGTCGTTAGCGTGGCCGCTTCGCGCCCGAGTCGGTCGCTCACGCGTGCAAAGACGCTTTCTGGAAGCTGACACTTAGACATCGGCGCGTTCCAAGATGTGGCGTGGACGCGTCCTAATCGACGCCAACATTTTGAACCGCACCGGGCCCAACGGTTCGGTGGCGCACCGTTGGGGAGCCATTCACGTCCGGGCCTGTTGGACCGATATCGACGCGCCTCTTCGGAATAGCGGCAAAAAGGATTGTACATGGGTAAAGAACAGAATCTCGAGACGACGAAGAAGCTTGGCGAAGCCGTGTCGAGCGGCGACCTGCAGGTATTGCACAACATCTTCTCGGCGAACGTCGTCGAACACGATCCGGCCCCTGGTCAGGGCAAAGGACCTGAGGGTTACATCAAACTGTTCACGATGATGCGTACTGCGTTTCCCGATCTCAAGGTCACCGTCGAGCATATTGTCCAGGACGAGAACAATGTGGCTATGGCGTACAAGATCCACGGTACGCATAAGGGTGACTTCATGGGCATCGCGCCAACCGGTAAGACGTTCGAGGCGCGCGGCATGCAGATCGGCCGCTACGAGAACGGCAAGATCGTCGAGCGTTGGGGGTCGTCGGACGAACTCGGCCTCGTCAAGCAGCTTGGCGCCACATTGGATACCGGCAAAGGCCTTCTCGAGAAGCTGGTGGGATAACTTGGCGGTGGCGGGAGGGATAACCTCTCGCCATTCCTCCGATTCGTTCCACGGCTGACAACAGCCCATCACCATTTCCCCGGTCTGCTTAGCGCCCATCATTGCCGTTCAGCTTGCCGGAGTTCCGGCTCAGAAGCCGCCCATCGTTCATCCACCGCGATCGGCACCGACTGGCGTGAGCCTCGGATCCTATCCGTGCGCAGTACGGCGGTGAGGCCAATACCGGTGCCGAGATAGCGCGGGTCGGCGGCGATGGCCCGAAGTGCTGAACCTCAAGGTCTCAGTCGCGGGAACAAGGCCTCGGCGTTGGTCCGGTCTATCGCTTCGAGCTGCCCCGGCGCGAAGCCGGTGTAGCTATCGAGTTCATGTGTGAACGTCGCGAGCCCGTCGGGCGACACGTAGGGGTTGTCGGTCCCGAACAGCACGTGGCCCGGCGCGGCGAAGGCCATCAGGCTCGGCAGGCCGTCGGGCGGCGAGAGCGCGGTGTCGAGGTAAAAAGCCTGCAACTCCTTGAGCAAGGCTTCCTCCGATTTCTCCTTCGTGACGAAGGCGTGCAGCAGCACCTTGAAGCGGGTGGCGGCGTAGGGAAGGAAGCCGCCGGCGTGTGACAGGATTACCTTGACCGAGGGATAGCGTTCCATCACCCCCTTGGCGACCAAGTCGACCGCCATGCGCGTGGTATCCATGACGAAGTCCACCACCGGCGCCGGGGTGCCGGGGATCGGGTCGATCTTCGGCTCACCGGGATGGATGTAGAGCACGACCTCGCGCCGCTCCATCGCCTCCCACAGCGGGGTGAACGCCGGGTCGCCGAGGTAGACGCCACGGTAGTTGCTCAGCAGCACGACACCATCCGCCCCGAGCTGGTCGAGCGCGCGATCCATCTCGGTGATCGCAGCGGCGACGTCGGGGAGCTGCAGGGTGGCGAAGAAGCCGAAGCGACCGGGATGCGATCTGGCAAGGTCGGCGCCGTAGTCGTTCACCCTGCGGCACATGGCGGTGCGCTGCTCGCCCTCCCAGCCGAGCAAGGCCGGCGATGACAGCGACAGGATCTGCGTCGCGATCTTGAGCCGGTCCATCAGGGCGAGGGCGGCCTCGGGCGACCAGGCCGGCGTGCCCCAGGAGGGTTCGCCGACCTTTTCGGCGAGCGCCTCGGCCCAGAACGGCGGGATCATATGGCAGTGAACGTCGATGCGGTTCGTCATGACTTCAACTCCTGTCATTGATCATCACGATTGATCTTCATGGCCGTGCGCGGACGAAGCCCATCGTCCAGAACGAGGGTGCGGCCCTTCTGCAGGGACTACTTCGCGCCCTGACCGGCCGTCCAGCCGCTCGGTCGCCTCGTTTCGAAGCGGACATGACGGTTTGGGCGCGTGTGGGTTGGCGACCATCTGCCCTCCGGAGGCGTCGACGAACGATTGGGCGTTCCCATGATCGTGGATCCGAGCGCCGACGCTCATCGGGCGAGACTCTCAAGGTGTATCGAGGCGGCTTTCGATGACAGCCTCGACCCGTGCGACCAGCCGTTCGGCGTTCCCGTCGCCCCGGGACGCCGACCCGTTCACGAGCGTCGCGATCAGCGCCATCACGTCCTGCACGACGTCGGGTCCGGTCGATCGGCCGGCCACGGCAAGGATCGATGACAGCGCCTCGACAACGCGCTCACGCACCGGGTCGACGTCGCCGGCGGCGGCGAGGCGATCTTCCTCGGCGTCGAGGAGCCGCGCCAGCGCCGGACGGCGGAGTTGCTGGGCGACCGCCGCCTCGATGAACGACCGGAGCGGCGCCCGCGCCTCCCGGGCGCCGCCGATCGCGGCTTCGAGGCTCGCCAGTTCCCGACGGATCAGCGCCCGCGTGATCGCATCCTTGTTGGGGAAGTACTGGTACAGCGAACCCACGCTCACCCCGGCCCGCTCCGCGACCGCGTTCGTCGTGAACCCGGCGACCCCGGCGGTTTCCAGAATGCGAGCCGCCGCCTCCACGATCACCTCCACGGTCGCGGCCGATCGGGCCTGACGCGCGGATTTTCGTGGTTTCATCGACGATTGGTCGGGCGGAAGGCTCATGCGGGGAACGCGAGTGGCGGGTGACCCGCGGCCCGGCTAGGTTTTGTCCATCGGCCCAGCCGGAAGCACAAGACCATGCCTCGGATCGAAGACGACGCGCTGCCCACCTCCGTCGTCCAAGCGGTCGTCCAAGCGGTCGAGCGGGCCGGCCAGCATCTGCTGACCCGCTTTCGCACCGTGCCCGCCCCCACCACTCTCCCCGACCTGCTTGCCGGGATCAAAGCCAACGACGCCGCCGTCGAAGCAAGCCTGCGCGACGCGCTGCTCGGCCTCCATCCCGGCTCGCGATGGGCGGGCGACGAGGAAGAGGAAGGCGCGCTGCCCGCCGGGGAATGGTGGGTCGCCGATCCGGCGGAGGGCAACGTCAACCACCTGCACGGCCGCTCCGGCTGGGGCGTCACCGCGACGCTGGTCCGCGACGGCGAGCCGGTGCTCACCAAGGACGTGGTCGCGAGCCTGACGCGCTGGATGGCCCGCGACCCCCTCGGCCTGATGATCCGGGCGATCCAGCAGGAGCTGAGCGCGGTCGACGACCGCACCTTCCGCTGGCGACCGACACCTGCGTCGCGCGGGCCGGCCGGGGCGCCTTCCACAACGGCCACCCGCTCCGCGTCTCGGCCAAGCGGTCGCTCGATGCCGCGATCGTCGCCAGCGGGCAGGCCAGTCCCGGCGAGGGCGAGGCGATCCGCTCGGCCATGCTCCGCTCGGCGGAGGCGCTGCTCGACGCGGCGCTGCTGGTGCGCCTGTCGGTGCCGACGACGTTGGAGC
>CALMRL010000643.1 GCA_937873345.1 uncultured Beijerinckiaceae bacterium
CGCCGCCTTCGACGCCATCAGCTGGCCGGCGATCCCGACCACCGCCGCCGCGACCGCCCCGGTCTGGGGGTCGATGTCGATGCCGACCGACGCGGCGAGCATCGGGTAGAGCGACAGGGATGCGGTCGCCGGCGCCGCCAGGGCCGCCTCGGCCTGCGCCTGCGCTTCCTGGTACTCCATCGCCTGACCCGGCCCGAGCGTGGCGATCGCCGCCCGCTCCCGCTCGGCGGCGGCGTCGACCATGTCCTTCAGGGTGGCCTTGACCCCCGGGAGCATGGCGTCATCGGGCACGCCGAAGGCGCGGAGGTTCGCGACCCTGTTTCCGACGTAGTGCATGCCCTTGTAGTCGAGTGCGGTGATCGCGATCCGGGAGGTGTCCATGGCGATGCTCTCTGCGGGGGATGTCGGGCGAAGGCGACGCTCTGGGCGCAGATCAGCCGGACGTCAGATTGGAGACGTACTCGAAGTGGTTGTTCGGGTTGTCGGTGCTGGAGACGCCGGCGAAGATGTGCCCGGCGGCGTTCAACCCGAGGGCCAGCAGGCAGAAGACCGTCGCCTTGCCGCCGCCCGAGCCGGAATTGGGCGAGTCCACCGTGAGGTTCATGTTGCCGAATAGGAACGACGCGCCCGACGACGTGGAGAAGACGCTACGGTTGCCGTAGCTCGGATCGACGTCCTGCAGCTCGACGTCGATGTGCGAGGTCGCGAGGTGGCCGCCGTCGAACCACAGGCCGGCGCAGAAGGTGCCGATGATCGGGTTCGGGCTGTTCGAGGCGCTGATGTCGGCCTTGATCTTGCGCTCCTGGAAGACGAAGCCGACGCTGTTGCTGGCGTGGGCGATGCCGGTGAAGCTCAGGTTGGCCGAGATCTGGATGCGCTGCGTGAACTCGATGTCGGAGTACAGGAAGAAGCTGGTGGTGGTGTTCTGCATCGCGATCAGCAGCGGCTCGATCGATTTCTTCGGCGTGGTGGGCGTGAGCCCGTCCGCCGCGTCGTTGCCGTTGACGGCGTCGATCCACCAGGTCTGCGTCCCCGGCCGCGCCAAAAAGTTGTTGATCACCGTGGTGGCGTTGTTCTGCGCCTGGGTGGCGAGCGTTTCGAGCTGCGTCACCACGGCGTTGAAGGCAACGGTGGCCGCATTGAGTCCATCGGTGGCGACATCCAGGCCGCCGACAACCGTTCCCGTCGAATCCGTCATAGCGGCGGTCCTTACTTGATGAGGGCGAGGCGCTGCTTCGCCTCGATGAGGCGGCCGGCGAAGGCGTTGGCCTGGACGGCGAGGAGGCGCGCGAGCACGCCGGCGGTCGAAGGGATGCTGGGCCCGGACACGTTGACCGTGATCGAGCCCGGCGGCAGCTGCTGCAGGAACAGGTCGAAGGCGAGCTGCACGTCGGACAGCGCCGTCTTCGCGGCGAGCGGGTACTGCGGCGAGCTCCACACCGCGAAGAGCAGCCCCTTGTCGGTGTAGAAGCCGACCTCCTGGATCACGTAGTTCGCCGGCGTCGAGGATCGCGGCACGATGGCTTCGACCTGGAAGGCGTTCTCGCCAAGCGGCGCCCCGGAGATGATCGGGACGCGGCACACCTCGTTGAAGAGCGCCGTCTGCGTTCCCGAGGTTGCGTAACCGGCGCCCATGCCGCTGGTGATCGGTCCCTGCCCGATCCCGACGCCGATGGTAGTCAGGGCGACAGCCAGGCCGTTGCCGACCGCGCAAGCTGCCGCCAGACCGCCGTTGGTGACGGTCGGGACGAGCATGTCGTCGCTCATGAGGCCTCCGGAGCCTGGAAGTTGAATGCGACGGCGACGCGGGTGCGGGCGACCACCACCGGCGCGAGTCCGAGCGTGACGGCGAGGGCTCGATGATTGCGCGGCTGCAGACCGACCGAGACCCGCGGGCGGGCGACGAGCGCCGGTGCGAGACCGAGAGACATCGCGAGCTTGCGGTGGTTGCGCGGCAGCATGCCCACGGCGATGCGCGGGCGTGCGACCACGACCGGGGCGAGCCCGAGCGTCGCTGGCATCTCGGCCAGCACCGTGAGGTCGAAGGCGCGGCTCTCGGGCTTCGCCCAGAGGATCGTGGCGAAGATGATCTTGATCAGCCGCGGGTCGAGGACCGGGCCGTCGTAGAGGCGCCCCCGGGCGTAGGCCTTGACGCTGAAGGTGTAGGGCGCGCCCTGCGGCGCGGTCTGCCACCACTCGGTGAGGGTGGCGTCGACGCCGAGCGCCGTCAGCGCGGTCTTCAAGGCGTAGGGCGTGCCGCAGGTGCGGTGCACCTCGGGCGCCGCCGCGAGCACCGCGCGCTTGACGGCATCGGGCCACAGCGAGTCCCAGGCGACGACGTTGCGCTCGTAGGCGAGCGAGGCGAGGTAGGCCTCGGGCGCGTCGGCGACCGAACGCGCCGCGATGATCTGCCCGGCGTCGAGCGTGCCGATCGCGGCGTCGGCGCCCTCGATCGACGCTTCCCGCGGCGTCGGCGCCTGGATCAGGCTGCCGCCCGGCACCGCCTCAGCTGCCACCGATCACCACCTGGAGCGTGATGCCGCCGGCGACGAGCTGCGTGGTGTCGTCGTCGACCGCGGTGATGACGGGATCGCCGGCGGCCGGCGGGCAGTACGGCGCGACGAAGGCGGGGGTGATCGCGCCCGGCACCGGCGCGGCGGCGTTGACGTCGCTCCAGCCGACGAGGTCGATGTCGCCGACCACGGGCCGGCCGTCGCTGCCCGGCACCTTCAGGGCGGCGTAGAGGTTCTGCGCCAGCGCCTGGCCGCCGGGCCGCTTCACGAAGTCGGCCGCGGCGCGGACGCGGGCGAAGGCCGCCAGCAGCACCTTGCTCTGGTCGACGCCGCGGCGCACCGGCAGCACGGCGCTGATCGCGTAGGGCAGCACGGTGGCGGCCGAGGCGGTGACGAAATCGGCGATCGGGCGGCGGTCGTCGGCCGACAGGGCCGCCTCGACCGAGGCGACGAGGGCGGCCGGCGCGGTGCCGTCACCGGGGCCGCCGTCGAGGGCCGAAACCGCCGGCGACGCCAGGATCGGGATCCGCACCTGCCCGGGCGGCACGAAGGGGTTGGTCGGCGTGCCGCCGAAGCTCATCGGGCCGTAGACGGCCGCGGCGACGCAGCCGGGGACGCTGATCGCGAAGAAGGCGTAGGCGCCCTTCGGCCCGCACGTCGACAGGGCGTTGGGCGCCAGCGCGATGCGCTCGCGGTAGGGGTCGTCCTTCTCCATCACCGCCGGCGTGGTGCCGACCGCCGGCGCGATCACCTTGCGGGCGACGGGCGGGTCCTGGGTGGCGCCGAGGTTGTCGAGGTAGGCGCCGTAGGAGGTCGGCAGGAGGACGGCCGAGATCGCGTCGTCGATCGACTGCGCCACCAGCGCGGTGCGGTAGCTGAAGGCCTCGCCGGTGATGGCGTAGGTGTCGGTCTCCAGCGAGGACACGTTGTAGGGGATGCCGACCGCGTTGAGGCGGGTCGTCAGGTCGGCCATGTAGGCCGCGTAGTACTGCTCGAAGGTCAGCGCCGTCCTGGGCAGGGACGGCAGCGTCGCGAAGTCGACGGGCGCGAAGCGATCCATCCCCGCCTCCGCCTCGGATGTTCATTTCCGCGGCCACGATCGTGGTCGAGGAAATGAACATCGGCTCCTAGAGCCAGATCTGCCGCACGCCGGTGGTGGTGTCGCCGTCGAGCGCGTAGGGCCGGTATTCCGCCAGGATCGCCATCGTCAGCTGCCCGAAGCGCAGCGACCGCACGCCGTTCGGCGGCACGGGGCAGAGCACCTGCAGGATGCGCAGCCGCGGCTCCCAGAGGTAGACGGCGAGGCTGATCGCCTGGACGAACACGGCGAGCGTGCTGGGCACCAGGGGCCGGCCGAGCAGGGCGGCCACCAGGGCGCCGAAGGTGCGCCGCATCACCCGGCTGCCCGGTCGGGTGGTGAAGATGGTGACGAAGGCCTGACGGACATGGTCGAGGTCGGAGAGGGGCAGCCCGGTTGTCCGATCGATGCCGGTGGAGATCGGCACGTCAGTTCGCCGGCACGCTGGTGTCGTCGCCGCCGGCCTTCACGCCGCCGTGGATGTGGTCGGCGCCGATGTTCTTGCCCTCGTGGGTGACCTTGCCGCCGGTGATCGCCACGCCGCTGCCGGTCACCTTCAGGGTGACGCCGCCGGCGACGATGGTGAAGCCGTCCCCGTCCTGGGTGATCGTCGCGCCGCCCGTCTTGCGGACATGGCTGGTCTTGTTCAGCGTGGCGATGACGTCGCCGAGCTTGTCGACGTGGTCGGTCTCGCTGGTCGAGGGCGACTGGTAGTTCTGCGAGGGGCCGTAGGGGATCGCCACGGCGTTCTCGAGATTGCCGTCGGGCGAGATCGACAGCATCGTCTGCCCCTTCGTCAGCGGGGTGTGGATGGCGCGGTCGCCGCTGTGCTGGGTGTGCGGCTGCCACGGCCCCTTC
>CALMRL010000644.1 GCA_937873345.1 uncultured Beijerinckiaceae bacterium
TCGGCCTCCTCGATGGGAACGCGCCGCGGCGCGCGGCCTCACGATGGTCGGCAGCGCGCCGTCGCGCCGGGCCGCTCGCCGTACCGCTCCGCCGATCGGCTGGAGCTTAGCCGGCGTTTGCGCCGCCCCCACGACCGCAACGCCAGCCGGTTCATCGCTGTGCGCCACTACCGCGATGGGCGCGCCGACCGGCCAGAAAAGGCACAGCGTGAAAATCAATGTTGATCTAGACGAACGATGCATTGCAACCATTCCCTCATCACGTAGGACGTCGGGGAGGACCGGCCGGGCGACGAGGCAGCTTCGCGCTGTGTCGTGACCTGTCGCAAAAAAGAACAGCTCTCCCTCGCCCGCCCGTTCGCCGACGCTTCGCAGCAAGGAGCGATCCGGTGGGGAGGCGGCATGGGTCGCAGGGATGCCGCCACCCGCGCGGCGGAGGAGGACGCCTTGAACATCCAGAACAGGGACGCGAAGATCGCGTCGACGCTCGACGGGCTGCCCTCCGCCAGCACCGAGGCGATGCTCGCCAATCCGAAGTTCCAGCAGCTGGTGCGCCAGCGCTCGACGCTCGGCTGGATCCTCGCGGCCATCATGGTCGTCGTGTACTTCGGCCTGATCGCGCTGGTCGCCTTCGACAAGCCGCTCGTCGGGCAGCCCGTGGGTGCCGGCCCGGCCTCGCTCGGCATCGTGCTCGGCGTCGCCGTGATCCTCACCGCGGTCGTGCTCGTCGGCATCTACGTCGCCGTTGCCAACACGCGCTTCGACAAGATGTCGGACGAGCTGACGAGGGAGGTGCTCTGATGCGCGGCAGCATCCGTCTCGACAAGCTGCGCTTGGGCTGCGCCACCGTCGCCGGCGCCTTCACGCTCTTCGTGGCGCAGGCCGCGCTGGCCGCCGGCCCGATCGACACCCACGTCGCCAAGCAGCCGACGAACTGGACGGCGATCGTCATGTTCCTGGTCTTCGTGCTGCTGACGCTCGGCATCACCTACCGCGCGGCGATGGGCACCA
This sequence comes from uncultured Beijerinckiaceae bacterium, assembly GCA_937873345.1. Classification (GTDB taxonomy): domain Bacteria; phylum Pseudomonadota; class Alphaproteobacteria; order Rhizobiales; family Beijerinckiaceae; genus RH-AL1. The sequence continues at coordinate 1,012 of CALMRL010000644.1, forward strand.
AGTCGGCGCAAGACTTCTACGCCGCGGGCGGCGGCATCTCCGGCTTCCAGAACGGGTTGGCGATGGCCGGCGACTTCATGTCGGCGGCGTCCTTCCTCGGCATCGCCGGCATCGTCTACTCGTCCGGCTTCGACGGGCTGATCTACTCGATCGGCTTCCTCGTCGGCTGGCCGATCGTGCTGTTCCTGATCGCGGAGCGGCTGCGCAACCTCGGCAAGTTCACCTTCGCCGACGTCGCCTCGTTCCGCCTGGCGCAGGGGCCAGTGCGCACCCTGTCGGCGATCGGAACGTTGGTGGTGGTCGCCTTCTACCTGATCGCGCAGATGGTCGGCGCGGGATCGCTGATCAAGACGCTGTTCGGCCTCGACTACTACATCGCCGTGATCGTCGTCGGCGTCTTGATGATGATCTACGTCGCCTTCGGCGGCATGAAGGCGACGACTTGGGTGCAGATCATCAAGGCCTGCCTCCTCCTGTTCGGCGCCTCCTTCATGGCCTTCATGGTGCTTTTGAAGTATGGCTTCTCGCCCGATGCGATGTTCGCCGAGGCCGATAAGGTGCATCCGCTCGGCGACAAGATCATGGGCTCGCTCTCGACCAAGGGCGCGCTGTTCGTCGATCCCGTCTCGACCATCTCCACCGGCCTTGCCCTGATGTTCGGCACGGCCGGCCTGCCGCACATCCTGATGCGCTTCTTCACCGTCGCCGACGCCAAAGAGGCCCGCAAGTCGGTGCTCTACGCTACCGGCTTCATCGGCTACTTCTACATCCTGACCTTCGTCATCGGCTTCGGCGCCATTGTCTACCTGATGAACGATCCGACCTTCTTCACGGTCGGCGCCGACGGGCACTACGACAAGATCAAGGGCGTGCTCGGCGGCGGCAACATGCCGGCGATCCACCTCGGCAAGGCGATCGGCGGCGACCTGTTCCTCGGCTTCATCTCGGCGGTGGCCTTCGCGACCATCCTCGCGGTGGTCGCCGGCCTGACGCTCGCCGGCGCCTCGGCGATCAGCCACGACCTCTACGCCTCGGTGTTCGCCCGCGGCCGCTCGTCCGAAAAGTTCGAGGTCAACCTGTCCAAGGCCTCGGCGATCGTGATCGGCATCGTCGCGATCTACCTCGGCATCCAGTTCGAGAAGACCAACGTCGCCTTCATGGTCGGCCTCGCCTTCTCGGTCGCCGCGTCCTGCACCTTCCCGGTTCTGGCGATGTCGATCCTGTGGCGCGGCACAACCACGCTCGGTGCCGTGGTCGGCGGTTTCGCCGGCCTGATCGGCGCCGTGGTGCTGGTGGTGCTGAGCAAGGCGGTGTGGGTCGACGTGCTGCACCACGCGGCGTCGATCTACCCCTACAACAATCCGGCCATCTTCACGATGCCGCTCGCCTTCATCGGCATCGTGGTGTTCTCGCTGCTGGATAAGAGCCGGCGCGCCAATCTGGAGCGCGCCTCCTTCGATGCGCAGTTCGTGCGCTCAGAGACCGGTATCGGGGCGTTGGGTGCGCACGCGCACTGACCGGTCGCCTCGCAGAGGAAAAAGCCCCGCGCGAGCGGGGCTTTTTTTACGTCCGGATGCAGCCGGACGGATCGACGATGTCCTTAATCCTTTGGCGACCGTGTCGCTGAGACAGACGACAGGTTCGGCACCGAAAGACTGACGTCCGACGAGCAGCGCCACGGCTTCGTCGAAGCTGCGCGCAAGGCTGACGCCAGTGAGAAAGAGGCGAACTTCGATGCCGCGGTGAAGCGGATAGCCGGAGCGCGTCAGCCGCAGGCCCGATGCCTCGGGGAACGGAGCGATGATGACGACCAACGACGAAGAACGCGCGCATCTCGCCCAGGCCGATCATCATATGCAGAGGGCGAGCGGCACATTGTCGATCAAGAGGCTCGCATCGCGCGGCTGCGCGTTGACGGGCATGATGTGAAGGCTTTCGAGGAAGTCCTGAGCACGATGCGGGAAACGATGGTGGAGCATTGCGCGCATAGGGCGACGCTCTCGAGCCGAATTCAACAGCGTGAAGCGGCAACGCCTGGAGAAAGCACGACGAACCGCTGACGACCGTATGTGCAAAAGGCATGATCGCCAAAGAAAAGCCCCGCGGAGGCGGGGCTTTTCGTGACCGGTGATCGTCGCTCTCAGTACTCGTCGCAAACCCGGCGGGCGTGCTCGACGTAGGCGCCCTCGTAGGGGTCCCAGCGGCGCACGATGACGCGATGGCAGCGTGGCGGGGGAGCGTAGTCGCGGTCGACGTAGACCGGGCGTGGCGGCGGCGCGTAGGCCGGCGGCGGGGCGTAGGCGCCGGCCTACGC
>CALMRL010000645.1 GCA_937873345.1 uncultured Beijerinckiaceae bacterium
CCGAGGTGATCCTGTTCGACGAGCCCTGCTCGGCGCTCGACCCGATCTCCACCGCCAAGGTCGAGGAGCTGATGGACGAACTGGCCGCGAAGTACACGCTGGTCATCGTCACCCACTCGATGCAGCAGGCGGCGCGCGTGTCGCACTTCACCGCCTTCATGTACCTCGGCGAGTTGATCGAATACGGCGACACCCAGCGCATCTTCACCTCGCCTGAAAAGCAGCAGACGCAGGACTACATCACCGGCCGCTTCGGGTGAGCCGTCCTTGAGCCTCGGCTGAGCCGTCCTCCGCCCCGGCAGCGCCCGTCTTTTTCCTCCGAACCCCTGGCTGCCCATGTCCGACCACATCGTCCGCGCCTACGACAAGGAGCTCGACCTCCTCGGCCGCCGCATCGCCGAGATGGGAGGCATCGCCGAGAAGATGCTCTCCGACGCCGTCGACGCGCTCGCCGGCCTCGACGCCGACCTCGCCCGCGCGACGATCCTGGTCGACCCCCGCCTCGACCAGCTGCAGCGCGAGATCGAGGAGCAGGCGATCCTCACCATCGCCCGGCGCCAGCCGATGGCGGTCGACCTCCGCGAGATCGTCGCCGCGATCCGCATCTCCGCCGATCTCGAGCGGGTCGGCGACTTCGCCAAGAACATCGCCAAGCGCGCCGTGGTGGTCGCCGGCGAGCCGCGGCTGCCCCGCGCCGTCGTGGGCCTCAAGTCGATGTACGAGACCGCCGCGCTGCTCCTCAAGGACACGCTTGACGCCTACGCCCACCGCGATGTCGAGCGCGCCCGCGCCGTCTGGGTGCACGACGCCGAGCTGGACGCGCTGGAGGACTCGGTGTTCCGCGACCTGCTCACCTTCATGATGGAGGATCCGCGCAACATCTCGTTCTGCACCCACCTGCTGTTCTGCTCGAAGAACATCGAGCGCATCGGCGACCACTGCACCAACATCGCCGAGACGGTGGTCTACCTCGTCACCGGCGAGGCACTGCCGTTGGAGCGGCCGAAGGGCGTCGGCATGGGCGCGCTGGGGGCGAGCCTCGGCGGCAGCCCTGGCGGCAGCCTTGCCGGCGGCCCCGGCAT
>CALMRL010000646.1 GCA_937873345.1 uncultured Beijerinckiaceae bacterium
GTTTCAGCTCGTGGCGGTGGCGCTCGATCACCGGCTCTTCTTGGGTCATATCCATCATCCCCTGGCAATCCTACGTGACGGGACCGCGGGGAGGACGCCCGGAGGCGCAGCCGCGCGGACCCGTGCCCGGACGCATCCCCGCGCGTCGACCGACGTGAACGCTTGCGGCCGACGGCAGCGGAGGTCAGCTAGGAGCGGCGCCCCCGCCGTGTCAACGAGGCCGCGCCTCGCTTCGAAACGCTCCACGCAGCCGCTGCACCGCCTCCTCGACCCTGTCCGTCGAGACGGCGAAGGAGAAGCGCAGCGTGCGGTGGCCCTCGACCGGGTCGAAGTCGAGCCCCGTGGCCAGCGCCACGCCGGTGTCGAGCAACAGCTTGCGCGCGAAGCCGAGGCTGTCATCGGTGAGGTGGCCGATGTCGGCGTAGAGGTAGAAGGCGCCGTCGGGCGGGGCGATGCTGGTGAGGCCGAGGCGGGGCAGGGCGTCGAGCAGGATGGCGCGGTTGCGCCGGTAGGTCTCGACGTGGCCGTCCAGTTCCTCGCGCGCCTCCATCGCGGCGAGCGCGGCGTGCTGCGACAGCGAGGGCGGAGTGAGGAAGAAGCTGGCGGAATAGGCGCGCAGCCGCGCCACCTCAGCCGTCGGCGCCACCAGCCAGCCGAGCCGCCAGCCCGCCATGCTCCAGTATTTCGAGAAGGAGTTCACGACGATCGCATCGGGCGCGAAGGCGAGGAGGGTGCGCGCCGGCTCGCCGTAGCTGAGGCCGTGGTAGATCTCGTCCGAGATCAGCGCGATGCCGCGCTCGGCGGCCACCGCGGCGATGGCGGCTAGCTCGGCCGGCGCGATGATGGTGCCGGTCGGGTTGGCCGGGCTCGCCAGGATCGCGCCGGCCGGCGCGGGGTCGAGCGCGGTGAGCGCGGCGGCGGTGAGCTGGAAGCGCTCGGCCGGCCCGCAGCCGATCTCCACCGCCTCGAGGTGCAGGGCCCGCACCACGTTGCGGTATGCGACGTAGCCGGGACGGGCGAAGGCGATGCGCTCGCCGGGGCGGAAGCGGGTCGCGAGCGCCAGCAGCAGGGCCGGGGAGGCGCCGGCGGTGAGCAGCACGCGCTCGGGGTCGACGCCCTGCCCGTCGCGATACAGCGCGGCGATCGCCTCGCGCAGGCGGGGGCTCTCCCAGTAGCCCATCGCGTCCGCGGCCAGCACGCGGCTCGCCGCCTCGATCGCTCGCCGCGGCGCCCCGGTCGAGGGCTGGCCGAATTCCATGTGGATCACGCGGGCGCCGGCCGCCTCCATCTCGTGGGCGAGGCGGG
>CALMRL010000647.1 GCA_937873345.1 uncultured Beijerinckiaceae bacterium
GCTCCTACCTGGGCGCCGCCTCGGCTGCGCCCAGGTAGGAGCGGTAGCGGTTCGGCGCCTGCTTCAGCGAGGCTGCGTAATCGGCGAGCGCGTCGCGGGGACGGTCGAGCGCCAGCTCCAGGTCCGCGAGCGACTCGCGCATCGGCAGGATCTTGTTCTCGAGGTAGATGTGCTTCTCGTGGTTGTCGTCGTGCGCGGCCGCCTCGCGCAGCGCGGCGAGCGAGGATCCAGCCCTGGACGGCCTCCGCATAGATGTCGACGTACTCGCCCCAGTACGCACCGCCCTCGCGTGCCACTTCGGGACGCAGCGCCTTCAGCGCGTCGAGTTCGCCGCGGGCGGCAGCGAGGTCGCCGCCGCGCGCGGCGCCGTAGGCGCGGGTGAAGCGGGCCAGCGCCGCATCGAAGCCGTCGCGCGTCGGCACCGGCACCTTCATCGCGTCGGCCCAGTCGCCGCGCTCCAGCGCGTAGCGGGCGAGGATCACGGTGGGGATGCCGTCCTGCCCGCTTCGCGCGGCAGCGAGGTCGGCGCCGACATGGGCGTCCTCGCCCTTCTGCAGGCGGGCGTAGGCGATGAAGTCGAAGGCGTGCTCGTAGACGATGTCATCCTTGACCGCATCGTCGCCGGCGGCCGGATCGGCGAGGACGCTCGAGCGCCTGTTGGCGGCGATCGACGCGTCCCAGCGCCCGAGCATCGACCAGATGTGTGCCGGCATGTGCTGGGCGTGGCTCGACGCCGGGGCGAGGGTCGGCTCGATCTCGGCGGCGTGCACCGCCTCCGGCGCCAGCGCGGCGTAGTCGTAGGCGTGGATGAGGTAGTGCGGCGCGCCGGGGTTCTCCGGGTGCTCGGCCATCACCTTCTCCAGGATGGCGCCGGCCCGCTTCTGGCGGCTGAAGCTCTTGTCGTTGAGGTCGACGCCCTCGATGATCGCCAGCCCGTCGAAGGCGGCGACGTCGGGGTCGTCGGGATAGGCGGCGTGCAGCGCGTCCATGCGGTCGGCATAGGCGCGGGCGCGGGCGATCTGGTCGGGGTAGAAGCGATAGTAGACGTCCATCGCCGCGACGAGGTCATGCTCGCGCGTCGTCGCCCGTGCGCCGGCCTTCGCGAGCGCCGCCTTGGCCTGCCGCACGTCGAAACGCCCGGCCTGCTCCGCCGCCGGTCCCAGCGACCCGCCGAGCGGATTGCCGCGATCGCTCATCGCCGCGCCCCACCAGGCGACGGCGCAGCCGGGGTCGCGCTTGCCGATCGCGGTGAAGGTCTTCGCGGAAGCCTCGAAGGAGTGCAGCTGCGCGATCGACGCCTGCAGCGCAGGCTGCACGGCGGCGGAGCAGGAGTTGGCGAAATGCACCGTGCCGTAGCCCGCGTGGGCGCCGGCGGCATGGGGCGCCGCCGAGCAGATCGGCGTCGCCGCGCGCGGTCGGCTTTCCGCGCCGAGGGCGAGGATGGCGGCGGTGCTCGCGGCGAAGGCGAGCGGGCGCAGGAGCTGTCCGGTGCGCATGGGTGTCCCTTCTCGGCTGAGGCGCGAGGAAGCGCCTCCTTGTAGCGCCGGCGATGCCCGCGGCGGAAGCCGTGACGCCGGCGCATCGCCAGCGTGCAACCGTCGCAGCCGTTCAGCTGCGCGGCAGGCCCGTGGGTCTCGGGAACGGCAGCGACGCCATCGACCGCAGGATCGAGGCGCCGAGGCGGGCTCGCAGACGCGCCGGCCCCTGCGGCGAAGCGAGAACCGCAGCGAAGTCGCGGCGCCCGCCGGCGCAGGGGGAAGCCATCGTCGCTGGGATCGTCGCAGCCCGTCGCGGCGGCACCGCGGCCGCGGCGATGTCGCTCCGCAGCGCGCGATCGAGCAGCCCGGCGGCTTCCGCGACCGCGTCGGGATCGCGCGCCTTCAACTGCGTCGCCGCCGCCACGAGGTCGCCCTCCTCGGCGATGCGAGC
>CALMRL010000648.1:0-289 GCA_937873345.1 uncultured Beijerinckiaceae bacterium
GCCTTGGCCGGCGCGGCCATTCCTTCGGCCTCGGCTCGGCGGTACACCCAGACGCGCGCCGGCGGCAGGTTCAGCCAGACCGGTGGCGACACCTCGGCGATGACGGCCGGCATCGGCGGCATCGGCGAGGCCGGCCCGTAGGTGAACTGCACGAAGGCGCCGCCGGGCGCCATCACGGCGAAGGCGTCGTCCAGCAGCGACAGGCGCTGCCGGTCGGGCTTGTTGAGCAGCGGCAGCGAGGAGACGATCGCCGCCGCTGGCTCGGCGAGCACGCTGGCGAGGCTCTGGC
>CALMRL010000648.1:299-9067 GCA_937873345.1 uncultured Beijerinckiaceae bacterium
ACCTGGACGCCGGGGAAGCGCCCGCGCAGCAGGCGGCAGAAGGCGCCGTCGTACTCGACGAGAAGCAGGCGGCGGGGGTCGACGCCGCGGCCGAGCAGCGCCTGGGTGATCGGACCCGTGCCCGGCCCTAGCTCGACGATCGGGCCGCAGCCGTCGGGATCGATCGCTCGCGCCATCATCCGGGCGAGGAAGCGTCCCGATGGCGACACAGCGCCGGTGAGCACGGGACTGTCGAACCAAGTCTTGATGAAGCGGGCTTCGTCGACGAGGCGATCCTCCAGCCGTGGGCGGAGCGCCCTGCGGTCGGGATCGACGGAGACTTTAGGCAAGCACCACTCCCGTAACCCCGCGGCGCCCGACGTCCGCGAGCCGGAACGACGGCGGTGCGATAGGCCCCGTTGCCCGCGCGCACATGGGCCGATCCGGCAGGCCGCGTCAAGAAAGCGTCATCGCAACGTCGGGTTCCTTTCACAAGACTCGGCCGAAGAGGCGGGGGTGTCACATTCCGCGGCGGAATGGCGAACCCGAGCGGATCAGTTCCTCTCGTCGGGCGCGCCGGGCACCGGCAGGATCATGATGCCGTCCTCCAGCAGCGAACGCGCCTCGCTGAGCGTCGCCTCGCCGCGGATGTCGCGGTGCGGGATGTCGCCGTCGTGCATCCGACGCACCTCCGCGGGGAAGCGGTCACCGACGTCCTGGGTTTGCGTCATCACCCTGGAGCGCATCAGGCGCATCAGGTCCCGCAGCTCGCGCTGCGCCGAGCCGAACGGGGAATGCCGGACCTCCGCCGGGGCCGGCGGTGCCGGTTGGATCGGCGGTGCCTGCCGATCGCCGGGCGCGAGGGGTTTATCGTCGGAGCCGGCTTCCGTTGCCCCGGCTCCCCTGGCCACCGCCGGAGCCATGATCGTTTTGACGACATGGGTCGAGCCGCAGCTCGGGCAGGAGACGAGCCCCCTGCCGGCGAGGCTGTCGAAGGCGGCGCTGCTGCCGAACCACGACTCGAAGCGGTGTCCTGCGTCGCAGGCAAGCGCATAGCGGATCATGATTGGCGAACCATCGATGGTGCCGCGTCAGCCCGCCGCCAGGGCGAGCAACGGGTCAAGCTCCCCGGCGGCATTGAGCGCGTAGAGATCGTCGCAGCCGCCGACGTGGCGATCGCCGATGAAGATCTGCGGCACGCTGGTGCGGCCGCCGGCCCGCGCGCTCATCGCTTGGCGTGCGGCGCGGTCGCCGTCCACCTTCACCTCGTCGAAGGCGACGCCCTTCTTCGCAAGCAGCGCCTTGGCGCCGTGGCAGTAGGGACAAAACATGGTGGGGTAGATCACCACGGCCTGCGAACTCATCCGATGCTCCTCGGAACACGGATATGGCAATGCCCGTGCCGCTTGTCACCACCGGCTCGTCGTCGGCGGCGCGTCATCAGCGGCTTGCCGAACCGGCTCAGCCCTGTCCCGCGACCACGCGGGCGAAGACAAGCACGTCCACCGCCGCCGCCCCGCCGCGCAGCAGAACGCGCGAGGCGGCGGTGACGGTGGCGCCCGCGGTCAGCACGTCGTCGACCAGCACCACCCGGCGCCCCTCGACGAGGGGACGCGCCTCGTCGCGCAGGGTGAAGGCGCCCTGCACGTTCAGGGCGCGTTGCGAGCGCGTCAGCCCGACCTGCGGTGCCGTCGCCCGCGCCCGGCGCAGGACGTCGACGCCGAGCGGAACGCCGCTGCGCCGCGAGACCACCGCCGCCAGCAAGGCCGCCTGGTTGTAGCGCCGCGCGGCGAGGCGCGCGCGGTGCAGCGGCACCGGCACCAGAACGTCGGCCTCAATGGTGAGCTCGTCACCGGCGCGCGCCATCCAGGCCCCCATCGCCCTGGCCAACTCGCCGCGGTCGCCATATTTCAACCGGTGCACGAGGACGCGCGCCGGCCCGTCCTCGAACTGCGCCACGGCGCGCGCCCGCCCGTAGACGGGCGGCTCGGCGATCGCCTCGGGCGACAGCAGCCCCTCCGCGCCGAGGTCGGCCGCGAACGGCGTGCCGAGCCGCAAGCAGTAGGGCCGCTCGATGAAGCGGGTCACGCGCCAACAGGCCGGGCACAGCGCCTCGGCGCCGGCGGTCGCGGCGCGGCAGGCCAGGCAGCAGGGCGGGAAGACGAGATCGGCGACGCCGTCGGCCGCGGCGCGCAATAAGCCGATGCCCGTGCCGAGGCGAGACCGGAGGTCGGCGCCGATGCCTGTCCGCGCTCCTTGCGTCGCGGACGTCGTCATCCCGCACCACCTCGCAGGCGCCCTTTGAGGCCCGTCCTTACTGCCAAAGAAAATGCAATGGGAATATTTCCCCGTTTCTTGTCTTGTGCTTTCCCATATCTGTCGCTCATTGAAGCAAATTTGACACGGCTTCGGCAAACGCGGCGCGACCTCTGGCCGGCAAGGAACGCGCAGGATTAATCCTTCATCCACCATAAGAAGTCAGCCGGCATCAACGGATGAAATCGATGCGGTAGGCGATCGGGGGCGGGATGCGGACGGTTTGGCGCTCATCAATAGCCGGGGCTGCGATCGGCTGTGCGGCACTCGCCGGTCCGGCCGTCGCGCAAGAGGGTGCGGCGGTGACGCTCCCCGACGTGGTGATCTCCACGACGCCCGTGCCGAACGCGCCGCTGGTGGACATCAACAAGGTGCCCGGCAACGTGTCGGTGGTGACATCCCAGGAGTTCGAGCGCCGGTTCTCGCCGGCCGTTACCGATGCCATCACCTCGCACGTCGCCGGCGCCATCGCCCAGAACCTCGACGGCTCGGACCTGTCGCCTGACCTGTTCTTCCGCGGCTACGACGTGTCGCGCATCACCGGCACGCCGGCCGGCCTCGCCGTGTACGAGAACGGCGTGCGCATCAACGAGCGCTTCGGCGACAACGTCAACCTCGACCTGATCCCGCCGATCTCGATCGCCTCATCGACGGTCTACACCGCCAATCCGATCTTCGGCCTCAACGCGCTCGGCGGCGCCATCAGCTTCATCACCAAGAACGGCTTCACCTTCCAGGGCGGCGACGCCACCCTCTACGGCGGCTCGTTCGGCCGGGTGAACGGCAACATCGAGTACGGCAAGATATCGGGCGACAAGAAGAACGGGGAATGGGCCTTCTACGGCGCTGGCGACCTTTACCGCGACGGTGGCTATCGGCCGTTCGGCGCGCAGAACGCCGAGCGCTTCCTCGGCGACATCGGTCATCGCACGCAGGACTCCGAGATCCACTTCATCGGCCAGTTCGGCCGCTCGCTGCTCGGCGTGCAGGGCGTCACCCCGCAGGTGCTCGTCAACCAGCAGTACAATTCGGTCTTCACCACCCCGCAGACCACGCAGAACATCGCCGGGTCCGGCGAGGTCACCGTGCGCGTCGACCTGCCGAAGAACTGGGTGTCGAACACCGACCTCTACATCCGGCAGTTCCGGCAGGACCACACCGACGGCAACGACGCCGACGTGTCCAACTGCCTGCGCCAGAAGAACGCCAACGAGAACAACGAAGATCTGGTGCGCACGCTGTGCCTGTCGAAGGATGACGCGACCACCGGCGCGACGCGGCGCCAGCGGCAGTTCATCGCCGACGGTCAGCCGATCCCCTTCCTCAGGGACTTCCCCTACGGCACCACCGCGCAGACCGAGACGCAGACGAGCGCCGCCGGCCTGCAGCAGCAGTTCTCCAACAACACGCCGATCCTCGGCCACGACAACATCTTCCAGGTCGGCGCCAGCATCGACGCCAGCACCACGCTGTTCTCCTCGAACACCACGCTCGGCATGCTGAACTCGCAGTTCCAGAACATCGAGAGCGGCTTCTCCGGCGCCGGCCAAGTGCTGCAGACGGCCGGCAACATCGGCTTCAACTCGGTGTTCCTGCGCTCGACGCGCGAGGACTACGGCCTGTTCGTGCTCGACACCTTCAACATCACCAAGCGGCTCGCCGTCACCGCCGGCGCCCGCTACAACCTCGAAGAGGTCGGCACCCGCGACCTGCTCGGCACCGACCCCGGCGACAACGCCAAGAACACCTTCGACCGCATCAATCCCACGATCGGCGCCACCTACGAGTTCGCCAAGGCGCTGACGGTGTACGGCAACTATTCCGAAACCAACCGCGCGCCGACGCCGCTGGAGACGAACTGCGCCGATCCCGCCAAGCCCTGCCTGCTCGAGACGGCGCTGATCTCCGACCCGACGCTGCAGCAGGTGGTGGCGCGCAACATCGAGGCGGGCGGGCGCGGCGTCGTCACCGTGCCGAGCATCGGCGGCGCGCTCGGCTACAAGGCCGACTACTTCCGCTCGGCCGCCTCCAACGACATCATCAGCCAGATGAGCGCGATCACCGGTGCGGGCTTCTTCGTCAACGTCGGCGAGACGCTGCGCCAGGGCGTCGAGGCCGAACTGAACTACAACAAGGGCCCGTTCACCTTCTACGCCAACTACGCCTTCGTCGACGCCACCTACCAGTTCGCCGGCCAGCTTTCCTCGCCCAACAACCCCAACCCGATCGTGATGGGCAACGGCGGCCTGGAGACCATCGTCCCCGGCGACCACATCCCCGGCATCCCCCGCAACCAGGTCAAGCTCGGCTTCGAGTACAGGGTGACGCCGCGCTTCATCGTCGGCTCGAACATCATTGTCGTCGGCAGCCAGTACTTCGTCGGCGACGACAGCAACCTCAACGCCAAGCTGCCGATGTACTACCGCATCGACGCCCACGCGTCGTACCAGCTGACCGATCACTTCCAGGTCTTCGGCTTCATCAACAACCTGACCGACAACCGCTTCGCGACCACCGGCACCTACTTCAACACCGGCGCCGACACAACGCGGGTCAGCCCCACGCTGGCCGCCAACGCCGCTTCGGCCAACCCCAACGCCAACGCCATCACCGTAGCGCAACCGATCTCCGTCTACGGCGGCGTGAAGTACACGTTCTGAGGGCGAGGCGGGCTGGGGCGGGACGGCCTCAGCCCGACACCTCCTCCAGCACCAGCCCTCGCGTTTCGACGCCGAGGGCGAGCACCAGCAGGGCGGCGACGAGGAAGCCGCCGGCGCCGACTTCGAAGGCCATGTCGGCGCCGCCCCGCGCCACCAGCACCGGCACCACCATCGGCCCGAGGATGGCGCCGATGCGCCCGAAGGCCGAGGCGAAGCCCGCCCCCGTCGCCCGCGCCCGCGTGGGGTAGAGTTCGGGCGTGTAGGCGTAGAGGCAGCTCCACATCCCGAACATGAAGAACTGCATCGTGAAGCCGGTGACGAACAGCAGCGGCACGGCGGCGGCGTTGCCGTAGGCGTAGGCCGCCGCGGCGGCGAGCACGAGGAAGCCGACCGTGGTCGGCTTGCGGCCGAGGCGCTCCAGCAGCGTCGCCGCGGCGAGGAAGCCGGGGATGCCGCCGAGCGCGATCAGGGTGACGAACCCGACCGAGCCGATGGTCGACAGCCCGTGCACCTTGAGCAGCACGGCGATCCACGAGTTCAGGCCGAAGAAGCCGATGAGGGCGAAGAACCACAGGCCGAAGGCCATCGCGGTGCGTCGGCGATAGGCAGGGCTGAACAGGGTGGCGAGCGGGCCCGTGCCGGCCGGTGCTGTGATCCGAAACGCCGTGGCGGGCGGAGGCAGGGCGTGGCCAAGGCGGCGCTCGACCTCGCGCTCCATCCGCGCCGTGACCGCCTCGGCCTCGACGCGATACCCGGCGTCCCACAGCCAGCGCGGCGACTCCGGCATCGAGCGGCGCACGGCGAGCACCACCAGCGACAGGCAGCCCACGGCGGCGAAGGCCCAGCGCCAGCTCAAGTACGGCAGGATGGCGAAGGAGAGCGCGCCCGACACGACGTAGCCGACGGCCCATAATCCTTCCATCGCGGCGACGTAGCGGCCGCGGTGCTCGGCGGGGATGATCTCGGACACCATCGCCTGCGCCACCGGCGCCTCGCCACCGACGCCGATCCCGATGAGGAAGCGGAACACCATCAGCGAGGCGAGGCTCCACGAGCAGGCGGCGGCGAAGCTCGCCAGACCCCACACCACCATCGTCACCTGGAACACCGCGCGCCGCCCGTAGCGGTCGGAGGCGAGACCCGCGACGACATTGCCGACGAGCTGTCCCGCGAAGGTCATCGCGGCGAGGCGGCCCGCTTCGGCCAAGGTGAGGTGGAAGGCGGCGACGATCGAGCCGAGCAGGAAGGTCAGCAGCGCCACGTCGACCTGGTCGACGAGCCAGGCCGAGGCAATTACCGCGAAGAGGCGGCGCTGGTAGCCGGTCAGCGGCAGGCGCTCCAGGCGCGCGGCGATGCCGGACGTGGCCGCTCCGCCGTCCGCCCGCGCCTGACCGTCCATCACGCTCATCGCATCCGTCCCGTCGCGATCGAACGCGAGGCTTACGCCGCCACGCGTGACGCGACAACGCGGGTACGTCCGAAGCTCAAGACCCCCCGCCCTGCGGAGGGCGATCGGCCTGGGTGCCGGCCTACAGGTGGCGGTTCAGGAAGCGTCCCACGGCGGTACTTCTGTGGCCGCCGACATAGTGGCTGCCCTTGCCATTGGGACCGTAGCCGCCGACGCGATGCGAGCCGGCGCGGCCGGCCTGCGCAGCCGCAGCGCCGAGGATCGCGCAGAGCGCGAGGGTCGCGAACGTCCCGATTGCTGTTCTCATAGGCCGTCATCCTCGGTTGAAGCTGGCAGGAAAGCCTTGTCGCCCGAAAATCCTACGCGTCGCGCGCCCCGCCAAACAACCGGGGGATCGACCGGCTGTCCCCGGCCCCCGCCGCGTCAGCCCTCGGCCTCAGTGCGCCTCGTCCCAGTTGTGCGCCGCCTTGGCATCGACCGCGAGCGGCACGGCGAGCTGCACCGCCGGGTGCGGCGCGTCCACCATCACGCGGCGCACCACCGCGATGGTGTCCTCGACCTCGTCGTGCGGCACCTCGAAGACGAGTTCGTCGTGCACCTGCAGCAGCATCCGCGCGCCGAGCTTCTTCTTGTCCAAGGCCGCCTCCATGCGGATCATCGCGCGGCGGATGATGTCGGCGGCCGTGCCCTGGATCGGTGCATTGATCGCGGCGCGCTCGTTGAAGGCGCGCTCCGATGGGTTCGCTGCCTTGATGCGAGGGTAGTGGCAGCGCCGGCCAAACAGGGTCTCGACGTAGCCCTGGTCGCGGCAGCGCTCCTTGGTTGCGTCCATGTAGGTGCGGATGCCGGGGAAGCGCTCGAAGTACTGCTTGATGTAGGCGCCGGCCTCGGCCCGGTCGATCTGCAGCCGTGCCGCCAGCCCGAAGGCCGAGATGCCGTAGATGATGCCGAAGTTGATCGTCTTGGCGCGACGCCGCACCTCGCCGGTCATCTTGTCCAGCGGCACGCCGAACATCTCGGACGCGGTGCGGGCGTGGATGTCCTGCCCTTCCGCGAAGGCCTCCTTCAGCTGCGGGATATCCGCCATGTGGGCGAGGAGGCGCAGCTCGATCTGGCTGTAGTCCGCCGAGACCAGCACGTGGCCCGGCGCGGCGACGAAGGCGGTCCTGATCTTGCGCCCCGCCTCGTTGCGCACGGGGATGTTCTGCAGGTTGGGCTCGGTCGAGGAGAGCCGCCCCGTGGTCGTCGCGGCGAGCTGGTAGGAGGTGTGGACGCGGTCCTGCCCGTCGGCGTAGCCCGGCAGGTTGTCGCAGTAGTTCACCTTGAGCTTCGTCGTCTGCCGCCAGTCGAGCACCAGCCGCGCGAAGGGCTGCCCCTGCTCGGCCAGCTCCTCCAGGATGTTGGCGGCGGTGGACCAAGCCCCCGTCGGCGTCTTGCGCGCGCCGGGCAGGCCCATCTTGCCGAACAGGATGTCGCCGAGCTGCTTCGGCGAGCCGATGTTGAAGGGACCGCCTGCCGCCTCGTAGATCTCTGCCTCCAGCCGCGCCGCGTCCTGGGCGAACTCGCCGCTGAGGCGCGACAGAATCTGGCGGTCGATGCGGATGCCGCGTCGCTCCATCCGGGCGAGTACGGCCGTCATCGGCCGCTCCAGCGTCTCGAACACCGCCGTCATCCGCTCCGCGGGAAGGCGCGGCTTCAGCGCCTGCCACATGCGCAACGTCACGTCGGCGTCCTCGGCGGCGTAGCTCGTCGCCCTGTCCAGCGGCACGCGGGTGAAGCCGATGAAGTTGCGGCCGGTGCCGGCCACCTCGCCGAAGGGGATCGGCTTGTGGCCGAACAGTTTCTCGCTCAGCACGTCCATGCCGTGGTCGGTGCGCCCGGCGTCGAGCACATAGGAGAGGAGCAGCGTGTCGTCGTAGGGCGCCATCTCGATGCCGCGACGCGACAGGATGTGCCAGTCGAACTTCATGTTGTGGGCGATCTTCAGCACGCCCGGGTCTTCCAGCAGCGGCTTCAGGCGCGCCAGCACGGCCTCGGCGTCGAGCTGGCCGGGTACAGGCTCGACCTCGGTGCCGGGTTTCGCCTTGCCCAGCAGGTCGGCCTCGCCGTCGACGTCGCGCAGCCTCGTATGGGCGAGGGGGATGTAGACCGCGCCGTTGCGTTCGACGCAGAGGGAGATGCCGACGAGATCGGCCGCAACAGGGCCGAGCCCGGTGGTCTCGGTATCGACCGCCACGACGCCCGTCTCCTGCGCCGCGGCGATCACCGCGTCGAGCAGGTCGAGGCTGGTGACCGTGAGGTACTTCTCGCGCTCGAAGGGCGCCCCCATCAGCTCGGCTGCCCGCGCCGCGGCGAGCTGCCCCGGCCCGGTGGCGATCACCGCCGTGGCGCCCTGCCCGCCGTAG
>CALMRL010000649.1 GCA_937873345.1 uncultured Beijerinckiaceae bacterium
GCTTGGACTCGGCGGAGGCGGCGCGGCGATCACTTCGCCAAGCGGCGGAGCGCGATCGTCTCGGCGAGGTCCTGGCTGGCGCCGATGTCCGCGCCTGGGCGAGGGCGGAGGGCGAGGGTTCGCCGGCGGCGGTCGAGGCGATCCGACGCACCGATCGCGAGGCGCGCATCCCCGGTCTCGCCGCGCGGCCGACGGTGATGGCGATGGGCTGGTCGATCGGCGCTGCCGTGGCGGTGACGGCGGTCCTGTCATGGCTCCCCTCCGCTCCCTGGATCGCCGCGGCGGAGGAGATCACGACCGTCGCCGCCGCGGCGGTGGCGGCGACGGCCGCCGGCTGGGGCATCCTGTCGGAGGTGCGCGGCTGGGAGGGCAGCGACGCCTCGCGCTGGCTGCTGCGGCGGCGAATGAAGATGTTCCGCCGCGCCATCGAGCCGCGCCGCCGCGCCATCTGCGACACGCTGCTTTCCGCTCGTCGTCTATCGCCTCGGCGAGGACGAGCGCGTCGCGGCGGTGACGCACCTCGCTGCCGCGATCACCGGGCTGGCGATCGAGCCGCAGGACGGCACGGACGGGTCGCACGTGACGCTGCGCCTCGTCGCGAACGGCACGGCGGAGCGCTTCGACTGGCTGCCGCGCGATCCCGCCTTCGAGGCGGCGGTCGCCCGCCTGGCTGCCCGATCGGCGCAGCCGTGGGCGCTGCCTGCCGCATAGTGAACGAGGCGGCATCTCGCCGGTTAGCGGGACGACCGAGGGTGGTGCCCATGGCGAACTGGACGGCACTGGACATGCCCGACCTGACCGGGCGGACAACGGTCGTCACCGGCGCCAGCAGCGGCATCGGCGAGGAAGCGGCGCTGGCCTTCGCGGCGAAGGGCGCGCAGGTGGTGCTCGCCGTGCGCGACGCTGCGAAGGGCGAGGCCACCCGCTCGCGCATCGCCCGTCGCTATCCCCAGGCGAAGGTCGACGTGTCGCTCGTCGACATGGCCGATCTCGCCAGCATCCGCGCCTTCGCCGAGCGTAGCCTCGCGGCGCTGCCCCACGTCGACATCCTCTTGAACAACGCCGGGCTCGGCATGCAGCCCAAGCGCACCGTGACGGTCGACGGCTACGAGCGGCAGTTCGCCACCAACCACCTCGGGCACTACGCCCTTACCGGCCTGCTGCTGCCGGCGCTGCTGAAGGCGCCGGCGCCGCGGGTGGTGACGGTCGCCTCGATCGCCCACCGCCGCGGCAGGATCGCCTTCGACGACCTGCAGGGCGAGACGGGCTACAACGGCTCGCGCGCCTATTCGCAGTCGAAGCTCGCCAACATCCTGTTCAGCAACGAACTCGATCGGCGCGCCCGCGCCGCGAACTCGCGATTGGTGAGCGTCGCCGCTCATCCCGGCATGTCGGCGACCGGCTTCTTCCAGGCGGCGGAGATGCCAGCGGTGGTGACCGCCGTGGCGGGGGTCGGCGTGCGCTTGGTCGGCCAGGACTCCGCGGCCGGCGCGCTGCCCGGCCTCTACGCCGCGACGATGCCGGACGTGAAGGGCGGCGACTACTGGGGGCCGGACGGCATCCTGGAGATCCGCGGTCGTCCGGCGCCGGCCGCCGTCGCCCGCCAGGCCCGTGACCCCGATGCCGCCGAGCGGCTGTGGCGCGTTTCGGAGGAACTGACCGGCGTGCACTACCCTCCGCTGGCATGAGACACTCCCTCCGCCACGCTACGATCGTCGCCGCAGCATTGCTGGCCGGCTGCTGGCCGGTCGCGGCGCAGAACAGCACCCAGTCGCCCCCGCCCCGCGCCAATGCGATCGGCGGCGACACCCCCGCCGGCGATCCCAACGGCGCGGTGCGGGCACTCGGCAGCGCCGAGGAGAATGATGGCGGGCGCAAGCCGTCGGTGACCGTGCCGAAGCTCGGCGGCGAGGGGCCGAACAGGACCGGCGGCCTGCCGGCGGGGACGCGGTGACGCAGGGTCAATCACCTTCGTAGTCCACTCCGACGAGATACAGCCCCGCCGCCGGCGCCACCTGCCCGCAACGCCGCCGGTCGCGCGCTTCCAGCGCCGCGGCGAGATCATCGGCGCTCCAGGCGCCGGCGCCGACGTGTTCCAGTGAGCCGACCATCGAGCGCACCTGACGGTGCAGGAAGGAGCGGGCGGCGAGGCGCAGGAGGATCAGCTCACCCTCGCGAGACACGTCGAAGCGCTCCAGCGTCCGCACCGGGCTGTCGGCCTGGCACTCGCTGTCGCGGAAGGTCGAGAAGTCGTGCCGCCCCACCAGCCGCTGCGCCGCCGCCTGCATCGCGTCCGCATCGAGCGGCCGCTTGACCAGCCAAGCGCGTCCAGCCTGCAGGGCGAGTGGCGCACGTCGGTTAACGAGACGGTAGAGGTAGTGCCGGCGCACCGCGGAGAAGCGGGCATCGAAATCATCCGCCACCTCGGCGACGGCGGTGACGCAGACCGGCAGCGGCCGCAGGTGGGCGTTGACCGCTTCGCCGAGCGAGAAGGGCCGCCAGGCGCGGGGCATGTCGGCGTGGGCGACCTGCCCCGTCGCATGCACCCCGGCGTCGGTGCGCCCGGCGCCGCGGATGGTGACCGGGCCGGGCGATACGGCGGTGAGCGCGCGCTCCACCGCTTCCTGCACGGCGAGGCCGTTGGTTTGGCACTGCCAACCGACGAAGGGCGTGCCGTCGTACTCGATCGTCAGCTTGTAGCGGGGCACTGCATCTCGAACCCGGCCGCCACGGGAGTGCCGCGCAGGAACTCGGCCGCCTCCATCGGCGGCTTGCCGGCGCGCTGCACCCTGGTGAGCCGCAACGCGCCCTCGCCGCAGGCGATGCGCAGGGCGTCATCGAGCGTCGTGCCCGGCCGGTCGAAGCCATTGGCGACGGCCGCGCGCAGCACCTTGACCCGCTCCAGCCCGCGGCCGAGATCGGCCTCGAAGAAGGCGCCGGGGAAGGGCGACAGGCCGCGGATCAGGTCGTGCACCTGCCTCGCCGGGCTGCGCCAGTCGATGCGCGCCTCGCCTTTGTCGATCTTCGCGGCGTAGGTGACGCCCTCGCTTGCCTGCGGGCGCCGTCGGCGAGCCGCGCCAGCGCCTCGACCATCAGGGCGGCGCCGCGTTCTGCCAGCACGTCGTGCATCTCGCCCGCGGTGGCGTCGGGTGGAATCGCGAGGCGCTCCTCCAGCGCTACCGGACCGGTATCAAGGCCCTCGTCCATCACCATGATCGCGGCCGCCGTCTCGCGGTCGCCGCTGAGGATCGGGCGCTGGATCGGCGCGGCGCCGCGCCAGCGCGGCAGGATGGAAGGGTGCAGGTTGAGGCAGCCGTGGCGCGGCGCGGCGAGGATGGCGGGGGGCAGCAGCAGGCCGTAGCCGACCACAACCGCCGCATCGAGTTCCAGGATCGAGAACGCCTGCTGCTCGGCCGGATCGCGCAGCGTCGCCGGCGTGCGCACGGGCAGGCCGCGGCTCTCCGCCAGCGCCTGCACCGGCGAGGAGGTGAGGACCAACCCGCGCCGCCCGGCGGGCTTCGGCGCGCGGGTGTACACGGCCGCGACCTCGTGGCCGGCCGCGAGCACCGCGGCCAGCGTCGGCACGGCGAAGAGCGGCGTGCCGAGAAAGGCGAGCCGCATCCTAGCCCCGGCTGGCGCTGGCTTGCGAGGGTCGGCGGGTGGTCTCGTCGCGCGCCGCCTTCTCGAACTTGCGGGTGATGCGGTGGCGCTTCAGCCGCGAGATGTGGTCGATGAACAGGACGCCGTCGAGGTGGTCGATCTCGTGCTGCAGACAGGTCGCGAGGATACCCTCGGCCTCGACCTCGCGGGCCACGCCGTCGCGGTCGAGGTAAGCGACGCGCACGCAGGCCGGGCGCGTCACCTCCTCGTAGAATTCGGGGATCGACAGGCAGCCCTCCTCGTAGACCGAGGTCTCGGCCGAGACCCGCGTGATCACCGGGTTGACCAGCACCATCGGCTCGGGCGCCGCGTCCTCGCCCTGGCGTTTCGCCACGTCGAGCACGATGACCCGGCTCAGGACGCCGATCTGCGGCGCCGCGAGCCCGATGCCGGGCGCGTCGTACATCGTCTCCAGCATGTCCGCGGCGAGTGCGCGGACGCCGTCGTCGACGGCCGTCACCGGCTCGGCGATCTGGCGCAGCTTGCCGTCGGGAATGGAAAGGATCGAACGGATGGCCATCGGAGCGGGGCGCGAGGAAGGGGACGGGCCGGAGATAGGCTGCCGGAAAATGGAAATCAAATCGGCGAGACCTGCGGCCGGCTCGCGGCGCCCCTCGATGGGAATTCCTCCCGAATGGCGTGGGCTGTCGCCTCTCCCCTGCCGGTTTGTCGCATGAGTGTCATGGAACGGCCTTAACGGGTCGCCAGCGTTCTCAGTCCGCGAGTATGGTCTTGGCCAGCAGCAACGGCATTACGTTCGTTTCCGGCGACCTTGTCGTCGGCCTCGTCGGCAACACCGACGGCAGCGCCCCCGGCGACAATCAGGCCTCACCGATCGAGCTGGAGCAGCTGACGACGAGCGGAGTTGTCTCGGGCACGATGCTGCTGCCGCAGACCACCACGACGACCGGCGGCGTCACGGAACATGCCATCTCCGGCGAGTACGGCTCCTCGTCGGAGGGCTCGCTACAGCTCGCGGCCAACGGGCAGTCGCTGGTGATCGCCGGCTACGGCGTCAACGCCGCCGCCTTCAACAGCGGCGGCACCGCCACCTACGGCACGACAGCGCTGGCGCAGACCTTTACGGTAGCCAACGGCGGCACGAACGGCGCGCCCGCGGGCGTCACCCTGGTTCCGCGCGTCGTCGCCGACATCAATGCCAACGGCACCGTGGATACCTCGACCGCGCTGCTCAACGTGTACAACGAGAACAACCCGCGTTCCGTCGCCACGACCGACGGCACGTCGTTCTATCTCGGCGGCCAGGGCGTGAAGGGCGACACCACGCAGGGCGTGTTCCTCGCCCTGGACGGTGCCGGCAGCGCCACCTCGATCCACGCGACGGTCGACGCCCGCACGGTCGAGCTCGCTAACGGCAGCCTTTACGTCTCGCAGGACTCGAAGCAGGGCACCGGCGGCACATCCAACATCTCGAGCTTCGCCGCCGCCCAGCCGACAGGCACATCGGCCGAGACGCCGCTGCCCGGCATCAGCCAGACCGTCACCCTCAGCGCGGCCAACGGCGGCAACGGCATCAACGGCTCCGCCGGCACGGTTCACATCAGCCCGGAGAACTACTTCTTCGCCAACTCGACCACGCTCTACGTCGCCGACGGTGGCAACCCGAAGCAGGGCGGCGCCGGCGACGGCGGCCTGCAGAAGTACAGCCTCGTCAACGGCAACTGGAACCTCGACTACACGCTGTCGGCCGGGCTGAACCTCGTCGCCGACACCACCGCGGATCCCGGCCAGGGCGGCAAAGCGACCACCGGCCTGATCGGGCTGACCGGCCAAGTCAATGCCGCCACGGGCACCGTCAGCCTCTACGCCACCAACGCGACGATCGGCGACCTCAACCAAACCTCCGTCTACGGCATCAACGACACTCTTGCCGCGACCAGTGCGTCGGCCGCGTCGGCCGAAAGCTTCTCCACCCTGTTCACGGCGCCGACGGGCACCAACGTCCGCGGCATCGCCTTCGCGCCCACCGCCGCCGTGTGCTTCGCCTCCGGCACGCCGATCCGCACCAACAGGGGCGATGTGCCCGTCGAGGAGCTGGCCGTCGGCGACTTCGTCGTCACGTCGAGCGGCGAGCGCCGCCCGATCCGCTGGCTCGGCCATCGCACGGTCGACTGCCGCTCGCATCCCGACCGCAAGGCCGTGCTG
Source organism: uncultured Beijerinckiaceae bacterium (assembly GCA_937873345.1). GTDB lineage: Bacteria > Pseudomonadota > Alphaproteobacteria > Rhizobiales > Beijerinckiaceae > RH-AL1. Next base: position 5,827 of record CALMRL010000649.1, read on the forward strand.
CCGGTGTGCATCGCGGCCGACGCCTTCGCGCCGGGCAAGCCGACGCGCGACATCCTGGTCTCGCCGGGCCACGCCATCTGCGTCGACGTGCTCGGCGAGGTGCTGATGCCCGCGATGGCGCTGGTCAACGGCTCGACGGTCGCCCCCGTCGAGGTCGACGCGGTCACCTACTGGCACGTCGAACTCGACAGTCACGACGTCCTCGTCGCCGCCGGCCTGCCGGCGGAAAGCTATCTCGAAATGGGCAACCGCGACTTCTTCGCCGAGCAGCCGGTGGTGATGCTCGGTGCGACGCCGGATGCGGAGGTGGCCACCCATGACGACTTTTGCCGGCCCTTCCATGCCGACGGTCCGATCGTCATGGGCGTGCGCGCGCAGCTGGCGGTGCGGGCCAGGGCGCTCGGCTGGACGCTGGAGGACGGCGATCCGATGGCCGACCTGCACCTCATCGCCGACGGCCGGCGCATCGAACCGGTACGGCGCGGCCTCGTCGCGCGCTTCGCCGTACCCGCCGGGGTCGGCGAGCTGCGCCTTGCTAGCACCGCGGCACGACCCAGCGAACTCGGCCTGTCCGCCGATCCGCGCCTGCTCGGCGTCGACGTCGAGGCGCTGGTCGTCGCCGACGGCTTCGGCGCTCCGCGCGCGATTGCGCTCGATGACCCGCGGCTCGACGGTGGGTTCTACGCCGTGGAGACTCCGGCGGACAGCCCGGCTCATCGCTGGACGGATGGCAATACCCGCTTGCCGGCCGAACTGCTCGAAGGCTGCCAGGATGGGGCCTTCCTCGCCGTCACCGTAACGCACTTGGCGCTGCCGCGCTGGAAGGCGAAGTCGGCCGCTACGGCGGATGGCGTCGCCGAGGGCTGAACCGGGCGCAAAAACGTCGTGATGCGGGCGTCGACGCCGGCTGCACGGCAGCGGCCGGCGTTTGGCGACGGGTCGCCTCAGGCGACCAGGGTGGCATCCATGGTGATCGTCGCGGTCAGCAGCTTGGAGATCGGGCAGTTCTCCTTGGCCTGCTTGGCGATCTCCTGGAACTTCGCCTCGTCGGTGCCGGGGATCTTGGCCTTCAGGGTGAGATGCACTTTCTTCACGGCGAAGCCCTCGCCCTCCTTCTCCAGCTCGACGTCGGAGCGGGTATCCATGTGCTCAGGCGTGATCCCGGCTTGGCCGAGGAACAGGGCGAGCGCCATGGTGAAGCAGCCGGCGTGGGCGGCGCCGATCAGCTCCTCCGGATTGGTGCCGGGCTGGCCCTCGAAGCGAGCACCGACGCCGTAAGGATACGCCTTCAGGGCGCCGCTCTTCGTCGAGATGGCACCCTCGCCGTCGGGAAAGCCGCCGTTCCACTCAGCCGTGCCGAAGGTCTTCATCGCATCCGCTCCTGGTTCTCTCGCGCGCAGGCCGCGCTGATCGAAGAACTGTTGCGACCGGCCGCGAGATCAAGGGTGCGCCATTCGATCGCGCGCCAGTGTTCCAGCTTCGTTCCCAGCGAGCTTGGGCTGCGCTAGGATCGGGCGCATGGATCGCCTTCCTTCGACCCGCGGCCTCGCCGCGTTCGACATCGCCGGCGTGCCCGCCGAGCACCTCGCCCTCGCGGGGTTGGCGCTGCTCGTCTTGCTGCTGGCGCTGCTCCTCCTCGCCGGGCGGCTCGGCGGCTCGCGCGCCGACACCCGCGCGGAGGCCGCCGAGCGTCACGAGGTGCAGCAGGGAGACGTCGTCGCCGACCGTGGCCGCGCTCGCCCGCTCCTCGGCCGAGCTGTCGGGACGAATGCAGACGGTGGCGGAGGTGTGCGGCAGCCGGCAAGCCGACCTCGCCCGGCACCTCGCCGAGCGCCTCGACACGTCGTCGCGCTCCAGCAACGAGAGCCTCGGCCGGCTGAACGAGCGGCTTGCCGTGATCGACGCGGCGCAGGACCGCTTGGCCTCGCTGACGCAGGAGGTGCTCGGCCTCAAGGACATCCTCGCCAACAAGCAGGCGCGCGGCGCCTTCGGCCAGGGCCGGATGGAGGCGATCATCCGCGACGCGCTGCCGGCGGCGGCCTACACGTTCCAGCCGACGCTGTCGAACCGCATGCGGCCCGATTGCGGCATCCGCCTGCCTGGCGACGACAGGCTGATGATTGTCGACGCCAAGTTCCCGCTTGAGGCCTTCACCGCCGTCAAGGCCGCCACCGATCCCGCCACCGCGAAGGCCGCCGCCGCCCGCGTCCGCGCCGACGTCGGCCGCCACATCAAGGACGTCGCGGAGAAGTACCTGCTGCCCGGCGAGACGCAGGACATCGCCATCCTGTTCGTGCCGTCGGAGTCGCTCTATGCCGAGATCAACGAGATGTACGAGGATCTGGTGGCGCGGGCGCACAGGGCGAGAGTGATCGTCGTCTCGCCCTCGCTGCTGATCATGGCGGTGCAGGTGATGCAGGCGATCGTGCGCGACGCTCGCGTGCGCGAGCAGGCGCACCTGATCCAAAGCGAAGTCCG
>CALMRL010000650.1 GCA_937873345.1 uncultured Beijerinckiaceae bacterium
CGCTCACCACCCTGCCCGACGTCGTGGCCGCGGACGATCGCGACGCCGGCAAAGCGCCCGCTGCCGTGGACGAGCCAATCCGGCGACAGGTCCTCGTCGGTGACGAGGAGCAGCGCCTCGTCCGGCCTCCCCGGCTCTTGCGCGTCCGGCAGCGGGCGCGGCTTCGGCCCGGCCGGCTCGGAGAGCGCCTCAGCCCGCGTCGCCAGCCCCTGCGGACGGAAGCGGCCGCCGGTGTGGCGGCTGATGTTGTCGGCAGAGGCGAGATAGGTCTTGCCGCGGGTATGCAGCCCCGCGGTCCAGCGCCACGACAGGGTGTTCGACGCCGGGTCGCCGTCGACGAGGTGGCGCAGGAAGAAGTCGGCGCCGAGCGTCCAGGGCAGGCGCAGCGTGAAGATCCAAATCGACGAGAACCACATCCGAGCATGGTTGTGCAGCCACCCCGTCTCGACCAGCTCGCGCGCCCAGTCGTCGAATCCCTCGATGCCGGTGCGTCCCTCTTCGGCCTGGGCCAGCGCCTTCGCGGCGCCGGACTTCAAGCCGTCGCGGTCGCGGTCGCGGCCTTCGAGGAAGCCGTCCCAAACGTGGGGATGCGCTTCGAGGTAGCCCTTGAAGTAGGTGCGCCAGCACACCTCCTGCACGAACTTCTCCGCCCGCGACGGCCCCTGCGCGTCGAGGACGGCCGCGAGCAGCGCGCGCTCGTCGACCATGCGGCGACGGAGGTAAGGCGAGAGAACGCTCGTCGCGCCGCGCTCGGGCGGACCGGGATCGTCGTTGCGGTCGGCGGCGTAGCGGGTGCCCGAGCGCGGTACGAAGGCGCCGATGCGGGCGAGCGCCTCGGCGCGGGTGGGGGCGAAATGGGTCTGGGAGGGTGTGGCGTGCTGTGTCATGTCCCGCTTGTCGCCGGACTGCGGACGTGCCGCGCCGCGCGATTTGATGCAGGGCGGGAGGGCATGGCGGCTCGGCCCCGGACCCAGCCGGAGCGGTCGCGAGACGACTGCTTGCGAGCCGAAGCGACCATGAGCGGAGCAGGCGTCAGGCTTCCCCGCCACTGGTGTCGCGACCGTGCCAAGCGCCGGCAGCGTTCAAGAGAGCGTCGATGACGACATGGAGCCGTCGCGGCGTGTGCCTGCGGTCGCGACGGACTATCGACACCACCTGTTCGCCCGAACGCCAAGCCGCCAGCACCTCCACCATGCGCCCAAGCCTCAAGTCCTCGCTCGCTAGCCATTCGGGCGCCCAAACTAGGCCGTGACCGGCAGCCGCCATATCGTAGGCAGCACAGCCGTCGTCGAAGACAACGGAGGTATCGATATCGAGGCGAAGCTCGTTGCCTTCCTCTTCCGCGACCAGCGACCTGAAACGCCATGCACCGGCTCGTCCGCTATGATCGCTGCGGAACCCGAGAAGCCGGTGCGCCACAAGGTCGCCCGGGGATGAGGGCGTGCCGCGCCGCGCAAGATAGGCGGGCGACGCGCAGACGCACCACGGCGACGACAGCAGCCTCTGGCTGACGAGCCCAGGCAGACCGACCGATGCGCCGGTCCGGAGAGCGAGGTCAATGCCCTCGTCGGCCAAATCGATCAGGGCGTAGCTCGATCGGACGTCGAAGGTGATCTCCGGGTGCGCCTCCAATAGTTGGGCCAGCACGGGGAGCAGCCATTTGCGGGCGAAGCCGGGGGGCGCGCTGATCCTGACGCGGCCGGCTTTGCCGCCGTCGGCCGCCGTGGCGAGCGCCGTTTGAACCCGCTCGTAGCCGCGCAGGACCTCCCGGCAGTCTTCCAAGAGCTGCTCACCCTCGTTGGTGAGCGACAGCGCGTGCGTCGAGCGGTGGAGAAGCCGGACGCCGTGCTCCGCTTCCAGGCGCCCGACCGCCTTCGATACACCCGACGTCGTCATGCCGAGGCGACGCCCCGCAGCGGCGAACGACCCCGCCTCGATCACGCGGGCGAAGCACATGAGCTGAAGCAGCGAGGCGGAGGACGGCGGTCGTGACACGCCGTCCACATTGTCTGGTCGCCGGCGCAGCTACAACCCGCGGCGATGCGCCTGTACTTGCAGGCAGACGAAGCCGTTTATGCGCATCGTCCTGCGTTCGAGGAGGCTATCCATGCAAGGCTTGAAGCTGGCGATCAGGAGCTTGTGCCTCCTCGCCTTCGCGACAGGCGCCATCGACATGGTCGCTGGCGTCCGCCTCCTCATCGCCGGCGGCGGGCGCCTCGCTGCCGTGGCGGATGATCCCGTTTTGAATAGCCAAGTCGGCTTCTGGGGCGCGATCTGGTTCGGCTTCGGCGTGGTGCTGTGGCGGGCAAGTATGCACCTGCGGGACGAGGTTGGCCTCTTCCGCATCCTTTGCGGCACCACGGCGCTCAGCGGGTGCGCCCGGCTCGGCGCGGCGGTCGCCTACGGCCTGCCGGGACCGGTGCTCACGATGGCGATGATCGTAGAGATCGGCGCCGGTGTGGGCTTCGTCATCTGGCACGCGGCCACGCTGCGGAGCATGCGGCCGGATGCGCTCGCGCAAGCGTCGTGATCGGCTGGGAGCTGTTCGGCCGCCGTCATAGATGCGGCAGCGGCGGTGCAAGCTTCAAGGCGGCGAACGGCGGCAGATAGAGGCTTCACGAGCATCCGCTCACCAGCCGATGCGGACGTCGGCACAGTCAGCTGGTCGACCCTATCCGTCCTGCGCCGCCAGCAGCGCCGCTTGGTGCTCCGTCGTCAAGGCGTCCACCACCTCGTCCAGCGCCTCGCCCGTCATCACCTTCTCCAGCTTGTAGAGCGTCAGGTTGATGCGGTGGTCGGTGAGGCGCCCCTGCGGGAAGTTGTAGGTGCGGATGCGCTCGGAGCGGTCGCCCGAGCCCACCTGCGCCTTGCGGTCGGCGGAGCGCTCGGCGTCGAGCTTCTGGCGCTCCATGTCGTAGAGGCGGGCGCGCAGCAGCGCCATCGCGCGGGCGCGGTTCTTGTGCTGCGAGCGCTCGTCCTGCACGAAGATGATCGTGCCGGTCGGGATGTGGGTGATGCGGATCGCCGACTCCGTCTTGTTGACGTGCTGGCCGCCGGCGCCCTGCGCCCGCATCGTGTCTACCTTCAGGTCGGCCTCGTTGACGGCTATGTCGACCTCCTCGGCCTGCGGCAGCACCGCCACCGTCGCCGCCGAGGTGTGGATGCGCCCCTGCGTCTCGGTATCGGGCACGCGCTGCACCCTGTGCACGCCGCTCTCGAACTTCAGCCTAGCGAAGACGCCGGCACCCTCGACCTCGGCGATGATCTCCTTGAAGCCGCCGGCCGTGCCCTCCGAGGCCGAGACGATCTCGACGCGCCATCGCTTGCCCTCAGCGTAGCGCTGGTACATGCGGAACAGGTCGCCGGCGAACAGCGCCGCCTCGTCGCCGCCGGTGCCGGCGCGGATTTCCAGGATCGCGCTCTTCTCGTCGGCGGCGTCCTTGGGCAGCAGGGCGAGCTGCAGCGTGCGGGCGAGCGCCGCGACGCGCACCTCCGCCTCGCCGCGCTCCTCCTCCGCGAGCGCGCGCATCTCGGCGTCGAGCGCAGCATCGCCGAGCATCGCGTCGAGGCCGTCGAGTTCGGCGGCCTCGCGGCGGTATTCGCGGATCGCCGCCGTCACCTCATCCAGCCCCGCCAACTCGCGCGACAGGGCCACGAACGTCGCCGCATCGGGGTTGGCGGCGAGCCGGCCGTTGATCTCGTCGTGGCGGCGCAGGATCAGGTCGAGCTTGTCCCAGGGCAGGACGATCTGGGGCTGGACGACGCGGGATAGGGTCATGGGACCCGAGGTAGCGTCGCGCGGCGGCGAAGGCGAGTCCCCGTCATGGCCCGCGATCCGCCGACCCACGATTTGGACGGCGGCTCGCGATGACGTAGATTGAGCCCAAAACGATCGTTGCCCCGAGTCGGACGGATGCGTGGTTCCTCGGCGGAACGTCGGCGGCAGGAGGAGCATCCATGGCGTCGCTGAGGCTGCGGATCATGCTCGACTCCGGCCGTCGCATCGGGCCGGGCAAGATCGACCTCCTCGAGCAGATCGAGGCCAGCGGCTCGATCTCGGGCGCGGGTCGCAGGCTCGCCATGTCGTACCGCCGAGCCTGGGAGCTCGTCGACGAGATGAACGCGATGTTCGCCGCGCCGCTCGTCGCGCGGCAGGTCGGCGGTCCCGGGGGCGGCGGCGCCACGCTCACCGAGCACGGCCGCTCGGTCATCGCGCGCTATCGCGGCATCGAACGCGACGTCGACGCGATCAGCCGCGAACGGCTCGACGCGCTGCAGAGCGAGGCGGCGCCCCCGAAGGACGATCCAGCCGGCGACGGTCAGGCCGGGCCGCGCTCCGGCAGCTGCTCGAACAGTCCCTTGGCGAAGTAGTCGCGCTCGTCGCGCACTCCGGGCAGCACGAAGAAGTAGCCGCCGCCGAAGGGCCGGATGTATTCTTCCAGAGGTTCGCCGTTCAGCCGCGCCTGCACCGCGCGGAAACCGGCGTCGAGATCGGCCTGGAAGCAGATGAAGGCCAGACCCATGTCGAGCTGGCCGGCCTTGGTCACGATGTCGCGCGAATAGTTGTAGGGGCGTCGCAGGATCAGGCTGTTCTGCGTCTCCGGGATGCGCGGGTTGGCGAGGCGGATGTGGGCATCCATCGGGATCATCCTGCCCTGATGGTCGTCACGAAAGTCCGGCACGTCTCGCTCGTTCGCCATGCCGAGCGGCGCGCCAGTCGCCTTGTCGCGGCCGAAAATCGTCTGCTGCTCGCAAAGCGGCGTGCGGTCCCAACGCTCGACCAGCATGCGGATCAGGCGCACCACCTGGTAGGTGCCGCCCCTGGCCCAATCCGCCTCGCCGTCGCCGGCCCATACCAGCCTGTCCATCAACGACGCATCGGCGGCGTCGATGTTGGCCGTGCCGTCCTTGAAGCCCATCAGGTTGCGGATCGTGTCCTTGCCGAGCTTCTTCAGCGTGTGCGGCGGCAGGAAGCCGTCCATCTTCCAGCGTAGCGCCAGCGCGTCCGGCGCCATGCGGATGATCTCGCGCAACGCGTGGATGTTGGTCTCGGCGGTGTTCGAGCAGAACTGCAGCAGGAGGTCGCCGTGGCAGAAATCCGCCTCCAGGGCGTCGTTGGGGAACTGCTCCATCACCGCGAGGTGCTTCGGCTTGGCGTCCGCCAGCCCGTAACGCGCGTCGAACAGCGAGGCGCCGACGCCGACCGTGATCGTCAGGTTGTCGGGGAAGACGTCGGGGCCGAGCACGAGGTTGTCGGAGGGCGGCATCCGCGGGTTGCCGGGCGCCACCGCGCCGCCCTTCATCAGCGAGGCGATGCGACGCGTCAGGTCGCGCATCAGCTTGCGCAGCTCGACCGCGTCCGGGGCGAGCACGTCGAAGGCGGCGATCACCGCGGTCGCAGGCTGGGGGTTGACGACGCCGGACTGGTGCGCGCCGTGGAAGGGCTGCGCCTCGCGCGTGCCGTCGTTGTCGAAGTCGTGCCGCGCCGCGTCATGGCAGTGGTCGGCAGCGAGGCTCTGCGCCGAGAGGGCGTGATCGCCGGCCGGCACCGTTCCGGCCCTCGCCTCCTGCGCCGTCGCCGGTCGGACGGCGACGGCGCAGGAGGCG
>CALMRL010000651.1 GCA_937873345.1 uncultured Beijerinckiaceae bacterium
ACCCGGGAGCCCGCCATTGACCTACGCCGACACCTACCGCCGCTGGCAGGCCGACCCCGAGCGCTTCTGGCTCGACGCCTCCGCCGCCATCGACTGGGCCTCGCCCCCCACTCGCGCCTTCGACCCTGACGCCGGCACCTACGGCCGCTGGTTCCCCGACGCCACCCTCAACGCCTGCTTCAACTGCGTCGATCGCCACGTGCTGGCCGGGCGCGGCGAGCAGCCGGCGATCCTCTACGACGCGCCGGTCATCAACTTCGCCAAGCCGATCACCTACGCCGAACTCCTCGACGAGGTGTCGTGCTTCGCCGCGGTGCTGCGCGACTTCGGCGTCGGCAAGGGCGACCGCGTGGTGATCTACCTGCCGATGATCCCGCGCGCCCACGTAGCCATGCTCGCCTGCGCGCGGCTCGGCGCGATCCACTCCGTGGTGTTCGGCGGCTTCGCCCCGGCCGAGCTCGCCGCCCGCATCGACGACGCCGCGCCGAAGCTGATCCTCACCGCCTCCTGCGGCATCGAGCCCGGCCGCACCATCCCCTACAAGCCGCTCGTCGACGCCGCGATCGCCATGGCGCGGGCCAAGCCGCAGGCCGTGCTGGTATGGCAGCGCCCTCGGCTGCAGGCCGAGATGGTGGAGGGCCGCGACCACGATTGGGAGGCTCTGCTGGAAGCCGCGGAGGGGCGCGGCGTCGACTGCGTCCCCGTGCTCGCGACCGACCCGCTCTACATCCTCTACACCTCGGGCACCACGGGCAAGCCGAAGGGCGTGGTACGCGACACCGGAGGCACCCTCGTCGCGCTGGCTTGGTCGATGTCGGCGCTCTACGACGTCCATCCCGGCGAGGTGTTCTTCTGCGCTTCCGACGTCGGTTGGGTGGTCGGCCACTCCTACGGCGTCTACGCACCGCTGCTGATCGGCGCGACCACCATCTGCTACGAAGGCAAGCCGGTGGGCTCGCCCGACGCCGGCGCCTTCTGGCGGGTCGCCGCGCAGTATGGCGCCGCGGCGCTCTTCACCGCCCCCACCGCGATGCGGGCGATCCGCAAGGAGGACCCGGAGGGCAAGCTCTTCGCGAGTTATGACGGCTCGAAGCTGCGGGCGCTGTTCCTCGCCGGCGAGCGGGCGGATGCCGCCACCGTCGACTGGCTGATGGCCGCGACGGGCCTGCCCGTCATCGACCACTGGTGGCAGACCGAGACCGGCTGGTGCATCGCCGGCAACCCGCTGGGACTCGGTCTGCTGCCGGTGAAGCCCGGCTCCGCCGCCGTGCCGATGCCGGGCTACGCGCTGACCGTGGTCGACGAGAACGGCCGTGCCGTGGCGGCCGGCACGATGGGCATGTTCGTCGTGGCGCTGCCGCTGCCGCCGGGCTCGCTGCCGACGCTGTGGGGCGACGAGGCGCGGATGCGCGCGAGCTACCTCGACGACCACCCCGGCTTCTACAGCACGCGCGACGCGGGATACGTCGACGAGGACGGCCACGTCTTCCTGCTCGGGCGCACCGACGACATCATCAACTGCGCCGGCCACCGCCTGTCCACGGGCGGCATGGAGGAGGTGCTGGCCGCCCACCCCGACGTCGCGGAATGCGCGGTGATCGGGATCAACGACGCGGTGAAGGGCGAGGTGCCCTGCGGTTTCCTGGTGCTCAAGGCCGGCGTCGCCAGGCAAGCAGCGGCCGTCGCCGGCGAGGCGGTGGCCCTGGTGCGCGAGCGCATCGGGCCAGTGGCCTCGTTCAAGACGGCGCTGGTGGTCGAGCGCCTGCCCAAGACCCGCTCGGGCAAGATCCTGCGCGGTACGATGAAGCGCATCGCCGACGGCGAAGCCTACGCGATGCCGGCGACGATCGAGGACCCGGCGGCGCTGGAGACGATCGCGGCTGCGCTCGCCGAGCGGAACGGGTGAGGCCCTACCGCGTCCCGAAGATCGCGCTTCCCACCCTGACATGCGTCGCGCCGAGCTGAATGCCCAGCGGATAATTCGCCGACATCCCCATCGACAGTTCCGCCAAGCCGTTGCGCTCGGCGATCTGCCGCAGCAGGGCGAAGTGCGGCGAGGCTTGGTCGTCGATCGGCGGGATGCACATCAGGCCGGCGACCGCCAGCCCGTAGGTCCCGCGGCAGCCGGCAATGAAGGCGTCTGCCTCATCGGGGAGCACGCCGGCCTTTTGCAGCTCGGCGCCGGTGTTGACCTGCACGAGGAAGCTGGGCGAGCGGCCCGCCTTCTGCACCGCGTCGGCGAGCGCCCGCGCGATCTTCTCCCGGTCCACCGTCTCGATGACGTCGAACAGCGCCACCGCGTCGCCGGCCTTGTTCGACTGCAACGGGCCGATCAGGTGCAGCACGGTGCCGGGGGTGCGCTCGCGCAAGCGCGGCCACTTTCCCTGCGCCTCCTGCACGCGGTTCTCGCCGAACACCCTCTCGCCGGCGTCGAGCACCGGCGCGATCACCTCCGCCGGGAAGGTCTTGGAGACGCAGACCAGCGTGATCGCGGCGGGGTCGCGGCCGCTGTCGCGGGCGGCGCGGGCGATATTGGCGCGCACCTCCGCAAGGCGCTCGGTCGCCGTGCTCAAGCCGACGACCCCCCGCGAGCCTGCGCCGCAAGCGCCACCAGCACCTTGCGCAGATCGCCCGGCGTGACGATGCGCTCGGGGAACGGCAAGCGTGCCGTGTCGTCGCCGCAGGCGAGGTCCATGCCCTCGGGGTCGAGGCCGGTGGCGATCCAGGCC
>CALMRL010000652.1 GCA_937873345.1 uncultured Beijerinckiaceae bacterium
CCACCGTCGGCGCCTCCACCGGCGAGTCGCCGGTGACGTTGATCTCGGCGCCCTCCGCCTTCACCATCTCGAACAGCTGCGCCGCCTTGGCCGCGGGCAGGCGGATGCAACCGTGCGACGCCTTGTGCCCCCACGGTGACTTGCCGAAGCCGTGGATGGCGTAGCCCGGCGCGAAGAAGATCGCGTTGGGCATGTAGGCGTTCTCGTAGGTGTCGGAGTGGTGCTCCTTGTCCATCCACAGCACCTTGAAGCGGCCGGCCGGCGTCTCGTAGCCGGGCTTGCCCGAGGACACCTTCCAGTCGTAGCTGCCGTCCTTCGACTCGACGTGCATCGTCTGCGCGTCGAGGTCGACTTCGATGCGCACCTTGGCCTGCGCCAGGGAGGCCGTTGAGAGAAGCGCCGCCGCAGTGGCGAGGGCGAGGATGGGCAGACGCATGGGAACGCTCCGTATTCGATGGTCATAACGCGGATCGGGCCGGCGCGGGTCCACGGCGCGCGGGCATAACGCAACATTGATGACGCGATGTTGCCGAGCGGCGACAGCTGCGCCACCGATGTCGCTCGACGCCACCATCGCCGCCGGCGCGATGTCGGCCATCGGCGACGCTCCGCGGGAGATGCCGGCGGCCGGCGACATCCGCCGGCGAGCGTCGCCGCCGAACGACCTTCAAGCGGGCGACCGGCCTCGGCGCGGCTGTGCGGCGATGTCGGGCGAGAGGATGACGCGGCGGGCGCCGGCCGGCAAGGCCCCTGCGGAGACCCGGTTTCGCCTTCGCACCCCGGCACCGGCGGCGGGCGGGGCGAAAGCCGGCCGGCCGCCGCGGAGACACCGGGAGACAGCTTGGACACCCAGGGCGCGGCATGGGCGACGGTCGAGCATAGGGCCTGCGGCCTCTGCCGCGGTCCCCGCCATGCCCGTCACGATCGCCGTCGTCGCTATCGCCATCCTCGCCGGCATCGCCGCCTGCATCTGGCGGCTCCGGCCTTCGCGGCAGGCGATCGACCGCTCTACGCCCGGCCCGACGCCGGACGACCTCGGGACGCCGGTCTGAGCGGCGAGGCTTAAAGGGGGAGCAAAGCATCGACGAGGCGCTCGATCGCCTCCGCCACGCCATCGGCGACGAGCGCCTGCCGGATCAGGCGGCGCTTTGCGGTGAAATGCGCGGCGCCGGGCAACTCGACGCGGGCGGCGACCGCAGCGGCATGCAGCGCCGCAGCAGCGAGGTCGGCGTGTAATACCTCGGCGGCGTCGAACTCTGGGATCGGCAGGGTCCAGACGAGGTTGTCAAAATCGCGCGGATCGCGCTGTCCGACCGGCTGGAGGTCCTTGATACGATCGAGAACGATCCTGGTGTTCAGGATGGCGGTGACGTAGGCCGCTTCATCGAGAGAATAGGCGGCCGACCAGTACGCCTTGTGATCGATTATGACGTCATCGTGCTCAAGCCAGCACGAACTGAGTCGTGTTCCGGCTTTCGTGTAGAGGACGCGGACCGACGCTCGATTGGCTTGAGCCCGAAGCATGCCCATCGCGTCGACACGCTCGGCGAGGGACATGCGGGCGGTGCCGTTGACGCCCTTGTTGCTATGCTCGTTCCACTTCGCCTCGGCATCGCGCAGCCACGCGGCGAGCCCACGATGCCCATGAGCGTCGGCGCTGGCCGAGGTCAGGATGGCGCCGCCGTCCATCGGTACCACACCGGTCGCAAGATCGAGGGTGCGATAGGGCGCGACGGACTCGCCGAGTGCGATGCGACGCAGGAACGCGCGTTCGACCGACCCTTCCGGGGGTTCGACGCCCGTCCACGGCGCCTTGTCGAGGCTGCCCACGCGGCCCCTCACGCGCGGCGCGTCGCGCCGAGGCGGCAGGCGCCCGGTCGGGGCATTCTCGACCAGGAAGAACCGACGCGGCGTCAACGTCGCACCCTGCCGGAATCGGCTGCGATAGGGCGATGCGGGGATCAGCGTCCGTGGCCTCGGCCAAACTGCGCGCACATGTTGTAGAGCCTCGGCGGCTTCAGCCTCGCTGGCGTCACGCCGGCGCAGCACGCCCACCCAACGATCAATCTCCGCCGGCAACGGGCCGCCGTGGTCGCGCTCGCCGAACAGCACGCAGGTGCTCGTCGTACTGCTGCCCGACTGTGCGCCGAAGATCGGCCACACCCGCTCCAGCCCCCAACCACCGGTGATCGCCACCCGCACCTGCCGCAGGTTGCCGTCGCGCAGGCCGGCGAAGACGGGGGCGTTGAGGGCAGCGTAGGGCAGCACCAGCGCCAGCGTGCCCCCCTCACGGAGGTAGCGCTCGGCGCCCCGCGCCCAGAACAGGGCGAACATGTCCTGGTGCGTGGCGAGAGGGCCGCCGACCCAGAGGCCGTAGCCCTGCAGCGCCTCGCGCAGCCTGTCCTTCATCTCCGCGCTAAGGTGGCGATAGACGATCCACGGCGGGTTGCCGACCAGCACGTCGGCGCGGTTGTCGCGGTGCGACAGCCACACCGGGCGCAGCAGGTTGCGCAGCACGAAGGTCCAGATGTGGTTGCGGCCTTCGAGGTAGAGCCGCTTCAGCTGCGCGAAGGTCTGGCCGAGCAGGGCCGCATCCTCGGGCGTGGCGCCGGCGCGGGCGATCGCGTCGCGGATCGCACCGGGCTCGGCGAGCGTATCCAGGCCGCGGTTCAGCGCGTCGAGCGCGCGCTCGAACAGGATCTGGTCGCCCGCCAGCCCTGCGGGGATGCGCAGGGGCGGGTCGTCGTTGGGCGGCACATCGACCAGCACCTCCGCCGAAGCACCGAGGGGCCGCAGGCTCCACTGCATGGAATCGCCCATGTAGACGGGCACGCTGAGCGTCGGCGGTCGGTCCCCCACCAACTCGCCGAGCGCCAGCAGCCAGGTGACGCGCGCCAGCGCCACCGCGACGGGATGCACGTCGATGCCGAAGACGCGGGTGGCGCAGCGGGCGACGATCTCGTCGGGCGGCAGCCCCGCCTCCCGGCCCGCCGCGATCAGCCGGCGCACCGCGTGGAACAGGAAGGTGCCTGAGCCGCAGGACGGGTCGAGCACGCGGCTCTCCAACGGGCGCGGCACCGCCGCCGCGACCACCCGCGCCGCCAGCCAGTCCGGCGTGTAGTATTCGCCGAGGTCGTGGCGCTCGTCGGGGTCGACGAGGCTCTCGTAAAGGCTCTTCAGCACGTCGACCTCGACGTCGCGCAGGCGGAAGCGCACCGTCTCCGCAGCCAGTGACCGGACCAACTCGCCGCCACCAGCGGCGAGCAGCGGCCAGTCGAAGAAGTCGGCCTCGACGGCGCCGACGATCCCTTCCTCCGCCAGCAGCCGGCCCGACAGCATCGCCGCGGGATCGTCGACCGGAAGGGCGAGAACGCGCGCCGCGATCGCCTTGACGAGGATGGTGAGGTAGGTGTGCTGCAGGAACAGCGCGTCGCTGCCGACGTCGGCGCCGTAGACCTGGCGCAGCAGGCCGTCCCACAGGCCGCGCTTCAAGCGTACCTCGGGGGTGTCGCCGACCTCGGACCAGAGCCGGCGCAGCGCCGCATGCGCGCGGCCGAAGGCGAGGCTGTAGCGGCCGAAGGCGAGGGCCACGGCGACCGGCGTCGGCATCACCTCGGGCACGGGCGACAGCAGCGGCTCGAGCCAGCTCAACAGTCGCTCGGGGTGCTCCGCCTCGACCTCGTAGCGGCCGATCTGCGCGAGCGCGCCGCGATCGAGCGCGTAGGCGATCAGCGTCGCGCCGTCGGTGGCGAGGCCGACGGTGGTCCGGCCCGGCGCGCTGCGGCGGCCTGCGTCCAGGAGGTAGTCGGGCATGCGGGCGAGGACGTCGCGTTCCTCGCGGCGAAGGTCGGTCTTCAGCTCGATGACGGTGGCGCCCCACGCCACGTCGATGCGTCCGCTGTTGTCGACGAGGTAGCGCTCGTGCTCCAGCTCGCTGAACGCGGCGCCGAAACCATCCCGCAGCAGCTCGGTCACCAGGCCGCGCAGCGCCTCGTGCCGCGGCCGCGAGGCCATCGCGCGGACGATGTCGGGCAGGCGATCCCTGCGCCAGCCGTTAACCACGATCCCCTCACAGTCCGGCCGGGGCCATTGTGGGTGTTGGAGCGGGAGCGTAGCCTGCGGGCATGAGCTTCAGCCAGACGGATTTGTTCGCGCAGGACGACGCGGAGCGCAACGCGTTGTCGGACGCCCAAAGGTCGAAGATCAGGGCGCGGCTGGAGGCGACGCTCGGCAGACTGGAAGCGACGGAGACATTCCCTTGGCACGATCCGTTGGACGCCGTGCACGAGGAGAATCGCTTCCAGCACGATGCCGAGATGCTGAGCGAGGAGGGGACCCTCCTGTGGTCGAGGTTCGACAGGGAGATGGATCGGCTCTACGCGACGCGGATCGTGCCGGACGCCCGCGCGGGCGAACCGGCGCACTGATCGCGCCTCGATCTCGGCCCTACTCCGCCGGCACCTCGCGCACGCCCGCCAGCACCGCCCCCGCCGAGCGCCCCTGGCGCCCGAACAGCCGCTGCACGGTGACGTAGAACACTGGGGTGAAGACGAGACCGAAGGCGGTGACGCCGATCATGCCGAAGAACACGCAGGTGCCCAGCGTCTGCCGCATCTCGGCCCCGGCGCCGCTGGCAAGGAGCAGCGGGATCACGCCGAGGATGAAGGCCGCCGACGTCATCAGGATCGGCCGCAGCCGCGTGCGCGCCGCCAGCACCGCCGCCTCGGCCGACGAGGCGCCGCGTTCCTCCGCCTGCTTGGCGAACTCGACGATCAGGATGGCGTTCTTCGCCGCCAAGCCGACCAGCACCACGAAGCCGATCTGCGCCAAGATGTCGACGTTCATCGCGCGGTAGATCAGGCCCGTCACCGCTGCCAGCAGGCACATCGGCACGATCAGCACCACCGAGAGCGGCAGGCTCCAGCTCTCGTACTGCGCGGCGAGCACCAGGAAGACGAAGAACACGCTGGCGCCGAAGATCAGCAGCGTGGTGTTCTTCGCCACCGTCTGCTGGTAGGCGAGGTCGGTCCACTCGTAGCCGATGCCCGGCGGCAGGCGCTCGGCCGCCAACTGGGCCATCACCGCCAACCCGTAGGACGAGGCGAAGCCCGGCGCCGTGCCGCCCTGCACCTCGGCCGCGGGGTAGAGGTTGTAGCGCGGCACGCGGTAGGGGTCGCTGATGCGGCGCATCGTGGCGACCGAGCCGATCGGCACCATCGCCCCCGCGTCGTTGCGCGTCTTCAGGTGGCTGATGTCCTCGATCGTGTTGCGGAAGCGCGAGTCCGCCTGCGCCAGCACCTCGTAGGTGCGGCCGAGATAGTTGAAGTCGTTGACGTAGGCCGAGCCGAGGTAGACCTGCATCGCCTCGAAGACGCGGGTCGGCGGCACGCCGAGCTTCTCCGCCTTTACCCGGTCGACGTCGGCGTAGATCGTCGGCGTGCCGGTCGAGAAGGGCGTGAACAGCTGCGCCATGCCAGGCGCCTGCATCGCGCCGCCGATCAGCCCCCAGGCGGCGTTGGACAGCGCCTGCGGCCCCAGGCCGGCGCGGTCCTCCAGCATCATCTTGAAGCCGCCGGCGGTGCCCAGCCCCGGCACGGGCGGCGGCGGCACGGCGATGATGAACGCCTCTTTGATGCCGGCCATCTTCGCGCGGATCTCCCCGAGGATCGCCGGCATCGTCAGCCCCTGCTTCACCCTCTCCTCGAAGGGCGCCAGCACGGCGAAGATGGCGCCGGCGTTCGACGCGTTGGTGAAGGTCGCCCCGTCGAAGCCGGAGAAGGCGACCTCGTGCGCGACGCCGGGCACGCTCTTCAGGATGTCGGTCGCCTCGCGGATCACCTTGTCGGTGCGCTCCAGCGAGGAGCCCGGCGGCAGCTGCACCACGGTGATGAGGTAGCCGAGGTCCTGGTCGGGGATGAAGCCGGGCGGGGCGCGGGCGAACTGCACGCCGGCGAGCCCGATCAGCCCGGCGTAGGCGAGGAGCGCCAGGGCGGTGAGGCGGATCAGCCGGCCGACCGCCGCGCCGTAGCGCTCGGAGAGCCAGGCGAAGGCGGCGTTGAAGCCGTCGAAGAAGAGCACCACCGGCCGCGCCAGCAGCGGCATGCGGCGGTCGTGGTGCGCGGCCCCGTGACTCCTGTGCGGCTTGAACAGCAGCGCGCACAGCGCCGGCGACAGCGTCAGCGACACGAAGGCCGAAACGATGGTGGAAGCCGCGATGGTCACGGCGAACTGCCGGAAGAACTGCCCCGAGATGCCGGAGATGAAGGCCGAGGGCACGAACACCGCGCACAACGTCAAGGCGATGGCGATCAGCGCCCCGCCGACCTCGTCCATCGTGCGATGCGCCGCCTCGCGCGGGCTCAAGCCCGCGGCAATGTTGCGCTCGACGTTCTCGACCACCACGATCGCGTCATCGACCACGATGCCGACCGCCAGCACCAGCCCGAACAGGCTGAGGTTGTTCAGCGACAGGCCGAAGGCGGCGAGCACGGTGAAGGTGCCGACGAGCGAGATCGGGATCGCGACGATCGGGATGATCGAGGCGCGCCACGTCTGCAGGAACAGGATCACCACCACCACCACGAGGGCGATGGCCTCCAGGATGGTGTGCAGCACCTCGGTGACGGACTGCGCGATGAAGATCGTCGTGTCGTAGACGATGTCGTACTTCAGCCCCGCCGGGAAGGACTTCGACATCTCCGCCATCGTCGCCTTGACGCGATCGGCCATCGCCAGCGCGTTGGTGCCGGGCTGCTGGTAGATGATGATCGGCACGGCGGCGAGCCCGTCGAGGTAGCCGTTGGCGCCGTAGTTCAGGCCGCCGAGTTCGACGTATCCGACGTCGCGCACGCGGGTGACGCGGCCCTGGTTGTCGCTCTTCACCACGATATCGGCGAACTGCTTGGGGTCGGTGAGGCGCCCCAGCGTCTTGACGTTCATCTGGAAGGCCTGCGCGTGCGCCTCCGGCGGCTGGCCGAGCACGCCGGCCGAAACCTGGACGTTCTGCGCCTGCAGGGCGGCGACGATCTCGCCCGCGGTGAGGTTGCGCGCCGCCGCCTTGTCGGGGTCGAGCCAGATGCGCATCGCGTAGTCGTGGCTGCCGAACACCTGGACGTCGCCGACGCCCTCCAGGCGGCTGAGCGCGTCGCGGATGTGCAGCGTCGCGTAGTTCGACATGGTGAGCTGGTCGAGCGAGCCGTCGGGCGACAGGAGGTGGATCACCATCAGCAGGTCGGGCGAGGCCTTCTTCACCGTGATGCCGAGGCGCTGCACCACGTCGGGCAGGCGCGGCGTGGCGATGGCGACGCGGTTCTGGGTCAGCACCTGCGCGGTGTCGAGGTTGGTGCCGAGCCGGAAGGTGATGGTGAGCAGCAGGTTGCCGTCGCCGGTCGACTGGCTGGAGAAGTACAGCATGTTCTCGACGCCGTTGATCTGCTGCTCCAGCGGCGTCGCCACGGTATTGGCCACCACCTCGGCCGAGGCGCCGGGGTAGCTCGCCGAGACCTGGATCGTCGGGGGCGCGATCTCGGGGTACTGCGCGATCGGCAGCGCGATGTAGGCGACCGCGCCGATGATGGTGACGAACAGGCTCACCACCACGGCGAAGATCGGCCGCTCGATGAAGAAGTGCGACAGGCGCATGGTGCCGGCCTCAGCCCTGGCCCGGCGCCGAGGCGATCGTGCCCGGCTGCGGCGTCACCTTGCCCCCCGGCCGCGCGAACATCAGCCCGTCGATGATGACGCGGTCGTTGGCGTCGAGGCCGCGCTTGACGACGCGCAGGTCGCCGACCTGCTCGCCGATCTCGATCGGCCTCGGCACCACCGCGCCGTCCTTGCCCACCAGCATCACCAGCGTGCGCGACTGGTCGGTAGCGATCGCGGACTCGGGCACCAGCAGCGCGTCGGCCGGCGGCGCGGTGGGCACGCGCAGCCGGGCGAACTGCCCGGGCGCGATCAGGAGGTCGGGGTTGGGCACGGTGGCGCGGGCGTGCAGCGTGCCCGAGGAGCGGTCCATCTCGTTGTCGAGGAAGTCGAGCGTGCCGCGGCGCTTGAAGCCGGTCTCGCCGGTGAGCTCGATGTCGACCGTGCGGTTGACCGGCCCGCCGTCGCGCGACGCATGGAGGAAGCGCTGGTAGGCGACGTAGTCGCCCTCGCTCATGTCGAAGTCGAGGTAGAGGGGATCGAGCGAGACGATGGTGGTGAGCATGGTGGTGGCGCCCTGCCCGCCGGCGACGAGGTTGCCGACCGAGACGAGGTGGCGGCCGATGCGCCCCGCCATCGGCGCGGCGATCTTCGTCCAGCTCAGGTCGAGGTCGGCCTTGCGCACCGCCGCCCCTGCCCCGTCGAGCGCCGCCTGCGCGGCGAGCTGCTGCTCGGTGCGCTGGTCCAGCGTCTCGCGCGAGGCGAAGGAGGAGGTGACGAGGTTGCTGGTGCGCGTGAGCTGCTGGCCCGACAGCTTGAGGGCGGCCTCGGTCGTCGCCTGCTGCGCCTTGGCGTTGCTGAGCGCGATGTCGTAGGGGCGCGGGTCGATCAGGAACAGCGGGTCGCCCTTCTTCACCAGCTGGCCGTCGGTGAAGTGGATCTCCTGGAGGTAGCCGCTGACCTCAGCGCGGATCTCGACGCGGGCGACGGCCGAGAACTGGCCGGTGAAGGCGGTGGTGGCGGGGATGCGCTGCCTGAGCGGGTTGGCCACCGTGACCTTCGGCGGCGCCATCGCCATCGCCGGGGCCTGCGGCACCGGCGTCAGCAGCATCCGCGCCACCGCCGCCGCCAGCGCGACGAGGACGACGAACACCAGCGAGCCGGCGCGGCGGCCGCCACCGGACGGACGGACGGCCCGCGGCGCGAGCGGCGCCGCGACGGGCGCGCCCGCGTCC
>CALMRL010000653.1 GCA_937873345.1 uncultured Beijerinckiaceae bacterium
GGACCGGGCTGGTCTCCGGCCGGCTTCGGCGTCACGGGCGCGGGCGCCGTGCCGCCGGTGAGGTTCGGGTGCACGATCTGGCCGTCGCGGGTCAGCAGCGTCGCCTTCACGAGTTCGTCATCCCAGGGGATCGTGAAGCTCTTCGTCTCCTTGTCGACGAAGCCTTCGACGAAGGCGAGCAGGTTCTTGGCGTAGAGCGAGGAGGCGGTGGCCGGCACCCGGCCGGCGACGTTCAGGGCGCCGACGATCTTGACGCCGTTGTCGGTGAGATAGGTCTCGCCGGGCTTCGTCATCTCGCAGTTTCCGCCGCGCTCGGCGGCGAGGTCGACGATCACCGATCCCGGCTTCATCGACTTGACCATCTCCGCCGAAACGAGCTTCGGCGCCGGACGGCCGGGGATCAGCGCAGTGGTGATCACGATGTCCTGCTTGGCGATGTGACCCTTCACCAGCTCGCGCTGCCGCTCCTGGTACTGCTGGCTCATCTCCTTGGCGTAGCCGCCCGAGGTCTCGGCCTGCTTGAACTCGTCGTCCTCGACGGCGACGAACTTGGCGCCGAGCGACTCCACCTGCTCCTTGGTGGCGGGGCGCACGTCGGTGGCGGTGACGATGCAGCCGAGGCGTCGGGCGGTCGCTATCGCCTGCAGGCCGGCGACGCCGACGCCCATGATGAAGGTCTTCGCCGCCGGCACGGTGCCGGCCGCGGTCATCATCATCGGCATGGCGCGGCCGTACTCGGCGGCCGCGTCGACCACCGCGCGGTAGCCCGCGATGTTGGCCTGCGAGGAGAGCACGTCCATCACCTGGGCGCGGGTGATGCGCGGCATGAACTCCATCGCGAAGGCCGAGGCGCCGGCCTCGCCGAGCGCGCGCACCTCGTCCTCGTGGCCGTAGGGGTCCATCACCGCAATCACCGCGGCGTCCTTCTTCAGGCCGGCGAGTTCGCCGGCCGCCGGACGGCGGACGCGCAGCACCACGTCGGCGTCGCGCAGGGCCTCCTCAGCCGAGGGGGCGACCGTCGCGCCCATGCCGGCGTAGGCATCGTCGAAGAAGCCCGACGCCCTGCCCGCGCCGGACTGCACCACGACGTCGGCGCCGAGCGCCTTGAACCGCTTCACGGTGTCGGGGGTGGCGGCGACCCTGTGCTCGGCGGGATCGGTCTCCGCGGGAACGGCGATACGCATGTCAATCTCCGGCCAGGCAACCTGACATTGGGCGGGCACGCGCGGGCGGCCCGTCGGAACTTCATCGAGAATTCGTCGAGGGAGGCGGCTCAGCCCCACATCACGGCGAGGAAGATCACGATGCAGACCACGCCGATCGCGCCGACCTTGAGGAGCCGCAGGAACAGGGCGTAGGTCGCCTCGTGCTCGGCATAGTCCATGTCGGGATGTCCGCCGGTGTTCAACGTGTCGGCCATCGTCCTCGGTGTCCCCTCGTGCCGGTCCGCTGCGGCGCGCACGAAAACGGTGCGCCAGATGCCACGCGAACTTCTGCGGACGCAGCTTTTGCAACGATCGGGCCCGATGGCAAGTGGTCGAAGGCGGGACCGGCCGCCGGGCGCCGGTGCGCCGGGAAGGTGAGGTGGGCTACGCCGCCACGCTCTCCGGCGGCACGAGCCCGGCCTGCGCCAGCGCCTCGCCCTGGCGGGCGGCGAGCGCGTCGACGTCGAAATCGGCGATCAGCTCCTCGTAGAGCCGGTGGAAGTTCAGCTTGGCGTCGAGGTGCAGGAACACCGAGCCGAGCCCGATCGCGGCGCGGTCCATGAACACGAACTCGCGCGGCACCGTCACCGGCCCCTTGTCCTTCAGCGCCTGGTGCAGCAGGAACGCCTCGCGCCGCCCGTACTGCCCCGGCGCCACCCCGTCGGCCACGGTGCGCACGCGGTCGGTGAGCAGCGGCGCGTAGATGAAGCGCGCCCAGATGTTGAGCGTGTCGATGAGGTCCTTCGACAGGTTGCGGAAGCCCCACTGCTCGTAGGCATGCACTACCCTCGCCTCGTCCTCGTCGATGAAGCCGCGGTAAAGGTCGACGACGCCGGCGGCGAAGCGCGGCGGGAAGACGCGGATGCAGCCGTAGTCCAGCAGGTTGATGCCGGCCGGCTGGCCGTCGCCATCGCGGAACACCGTGTAGTTGCCGGGGTGAGGGTCGCCGTGGATCACGGCGTAGCGCGCCATCGGGTACCACCACGCCTTGAACATCGCCACGGCGAGGCGGTTACGGGTTTCCTCGTCGGCGTCCTTGAAGGCCAGGAGCTTCTCGCCTTCGAGCCAGCCGAGCGTCAGCAGCCGGCGGGTGGAAAGATCGCGGTGTACGGGCGGCACCCGCACCTCCGGCACTTGGCCGAGGATGCCGCCGTACAGGGCAGCGTTGCGCGCCTCATGGTCGTAATCCAGCTCCTCGCGGAGCCGCGCGCCGATCTCCTTGGCCGCCTCGCGCGTGTCGATCGCGGCCGAGAACTGCCGGTGCAGGCCGAACAGCCAGTCGAGCTGCTTCAGGTCCGCCTCCACCGCCGACTGCATGTCGGGGTACTGCAGCTTGACCGCGAGCGCCGCGCCGTCCTTGGCGATCGCCCTGTGCACCTGGCCGAGCGAGGCGGCGGCGGCGGGCGCCAAGTCGAACGAGCCGAAGCGCGCCTGCCAGTCCACGCCCAACTCGGCCTGCATCCGGCGCTTGACGAAGGCGGCGCCCATCGGCGGCGCGTCGCTTTGCAGCTTCTGCAGCTCCTCGGCGTACTCCGGCGGCAGCAGATCGGGCACAGTGGCCATCATCTGCGCCACCTTCATCATCGGCCCCTTCAAGCCGCCGAGCGCCTGGGTCAACGCCGCCGCGTTGGTGACCTGCCCGTTGGCGCCGAACAGCCTGGCCCCCGCCATCCGCGCCGCGACGCCGCCCATGTTGGCGCCGACCTTGGCATAGCGGGCAGCGCGGGCGGTGAACCGATTGGCTTCGGCGTCGGACATGGCGTTCCGTGTCTCGCAGGGGGATGCCGCTATCTAAGGTCGAGAGACGCCCGAGTCGAACGCGACATAACACCGTGCCATGAGAAGGGGACAAGCGGACGTCCACCCTTTCTCGGCGATGCCAAGCTCGACGGACAAATACCCTTCGAGCGCGAGATCATGCACCGGCTCTTCGATCTGTTGCGCGCTTTCGAAAAATCCTGCGACCGGAGCGGACGAAGGTTGGCCAAGACCATCGTCAGCAACTCTGGCGTGAAACGCTTAAATCGGGCATGGACACTCAATGGGTCGTAGCGGCCTGTTCTTAAAGAGGTCGCCATGTTCGACTCCGCGGCAGTCGGCATTCGCAAATGGTTGGTGGAGCTGTTCGTGTTGGCGATCAAGCAGATCGCGAAACCGGAAGATCGACAGGCTGCGATCCAGTGGCTTCTCAAGTCGCGCGATATTCTCGCCAGCGATCTCAGTCTATCCGAGAAGCTGAAGGCGCTTAACGAGCAGATCAAGGCACGGGCGGCGGTCTCCGCGCTCGCTGAACAGGTAGCCGCTGCTGTCAAGGGCTATCGCACGGCCAAGGTGCCGTGGGCGGTGAAGATTGCCATTCCCGCGACCCTGCTCGCCATGCCGGTGGTCGGCTTGCACGGCGCTGGCATCGCCGCCTTTGGTACAGCCATCGGCCTGCCCGTGCTCCTCCTCGTTTTCCTGGGCACGGCGGGGATCACCTCGGTCATCGAGGGCGTAGTCGCCAATCCACATTCCGCTGCCGGTATCGCGCTGATCGCGAAACGTCTTGCTGAGGCCGAGACGGCGCGAAGAGCCAGGAAGCAGTTTCGGGATGAGATGACGAGGGAGCCGGTCGCACCTCGCGCGACCGAGATGCCGGGCGAGGAAATGGCCCTTCGCGAAATGCTGTTGGCGATGGACCCCTATGATTTCGAGAGGCATGTGATGAGCTTCTTCGAAAAAGCGGGTCTCGAAGCGGTGGTCACACCGAAAGGCCGAGACTTCGGATTAGACGGTTATGCAATGCATCCCAAAGGACTGATCGCTGTTCAGTGCAAACGCTATTCAACGAAGCACAAGGTCGGATCTCCTGCCATACAGCGCTTCAGGACCATCATGACCGATGGAAACGCCTGGCGGGGATATTTCGTTACCACATCGTCATTTACTGCAAGCGCCGTCGAATGCGCATCCCAGACGAAGAACCTCTTCTTGGTCGACATGGACGAACTCGTTCGATGGCATGTCGAAGGCTTCACCGTGGCAGAGTGAGAATCCGGCCATTCGACACTTGCGCGACGCTTGACGGTCGATACGAGCCGCAAGCGAAGCGGCACGGGAGCCGTTGAGCATATCCTCTCGAACGTTCGCCCCGCGGCCCCTGGGTTGCTTCGCTCACGCTCGCAATGACGATGGGCGTTGCCGGCGGTCGCCTCAAAACCGCGGCGGCCGCCCGTCGAACCACACGCATTCCGCCGCGGCCTTCATCGGATCGAGGTCGTCCGGCGGGTTGGGCGGGGCGCGGTAGCGGCCGTCGGCGGCGACGTGGACCGTCTTGAAGGTCTGCTGGTCGATGCCGTCGGCGTAGTAGCAGTACTGCGACTCCGGCACCTTGCCCTCGGGCGAGAAGGTGTAGCCGGTGACCACCCGTCCGGCCCCGTACTTGACCACCTTGAACACGGTGTAGTTCG
>CALMRL010000654.1 GCA_937873345.1 uncultured Beijerinckiaceae bacterium
GCCATCAACGCGGCCACCACCATGATCCCCAACCTGCAAGCCATCGAGCCCTCCCTGGCAAATGCCGGCGCTGAACGGACGCGGCAGGGGACGGTTCCTCGCTTCGCGGTCTATAGACTTCGGCGCCCGGCTGCCGCCATAGCATTGCCGGAATGGCCCCGGCCCTGACTCGCGCCGCCCCGCCGGCGCAGACCGAACGAGGATGACGTGGCGACGGTGCGACTGCACAGGAACGATCTGCCGGCCGATTACGCGCCCGGCGCGGCGGTCGCCATCGACACCGAGACGCTTGGGCTCAATCCGGCCCGCGATCGTCTCTGCGTGGTGCAGCTCTCGACCGGGGACGGCACCGCCGACGTGGTGCAGATCGGTCGCGGACAGAGCGAAGCGCCTGTGCTGCAGCGCCTGCTCGCCGACCGCGGCGTCGCCAAGCTGTTCCACTTCGCCCGCTTCGACATCGCGGTGCTGTTCAAGGCCTTCGGGACGATGGCCGAACCGGTGTACTGCACCAAGATCGCCTCCAAGCTCGCCCGCACCTACACCGACCGCCACGGTCTCAAGGATCTTGCCCGCGAGCTTCTCGGCGCCGACATCTCGAAGCAGCAGCAGTCTTCGGACTGGGGCGCGGAGAGCCTGAGCGAGGCGCAGCTCGCCTACGCCGCCTCCGACGTGCTGCACCTCCATGCCCTGCGCGAGAAGCTCGACGCGATGCTCGCCCGTGAGGGCCGCGACACCTATGCCGAGGCGGCCTTCGCCTTCCTGCCGGTGCGCGCCCGCCTCGACCTCGACGGCTGGGACGAGACCGACATCTTCTCGCACGCCTGAGCGTCGTCCCCGACCCCTCGGCCGCCATTTCTTCGCCGCTGTCGGCAGCTAGGAAGGGAGCGATGGAAGCGGCGGCGGTTCGGCAGCATGGTTGACGTCGCAGACGGCGCGAGGGATGCGGCGACGCGCGCCGCCGACGCGGCATCGCGCCGTTCCGACGGCGCCCTTCCCAAGGCCGACCGGCCGGGTGGCGCCCGCCACGCCATGGACTACACGCCGCCCGAGCGCAGCGGCGCCTTTCGCGACGCCGGCCGCCACACCGCCAGGGTGCGCCTCGTCAAGCGGGCGATGATCCTCGGCTCGCTTCTCGGCACGATCGGTATCGCGCTCGCCGCCGTCTTCAACCCCTTCAAGCACCTGCCGAGCGGCGTCAGCCTCGCCGGCGTCGGCATGAAGGGCACCACCATCACGATGGACCGGCCGAAGATCTCGGGCGTGCAGCAGGGCGGCGGCCCCTACGAGATCAAGGCGCGCGCCGGCCTTCAGGACATCACCACGCCGAGCGTGATGGAGCTTGAGGGCGTCGACGCCCGCGTCGGCATGGCCGATGCGACGACCACCCATATCCTCGCCGACCATGGCGTCTACAACTCCAAGGCCGACGTCGTGAAGCTCGACGGCTCGGTGCGGATCGCCAATTCGAGCGGCTACACGCTGAACCTGCGCTCGGCCGAGATGAGCTTCAAGGGCGGCGCGCTCACCTCGCACGAGCGGCTGCGCGTTGACCTGCGCGGCGGCGAGGTCAATGCCGACGACCTCGTCATCTCCAACAACGGCCACGTCGTCGCCTTTCGCGGCCACATCGTCTCGACCTTCGAGCCACCGGACGAGGAGCCGGCCGCCGCGAGCCCGTCGGGCGCCGCGGCGACGCGGCAGGCCAGGGCCGAGACGCCATGACCGTCATCCCCATCCGGCCGGCCCCGGTGCGCGCCGCCCTCGCCGGCATCGCCCTGCTCGCGGCCTGTGCCGCCGCGTCGGCGCAGAAGGGCAACGGCTCGGCCGTGCTGCCCGGCGCCAACGGCAAGCAGCCGATCAACATCGAGTCGGTGAAGCTCGACTATTTCGACAAGGAGCAGAAGCTGATCTACAC
>CALMRL010000655.1 GCA_937873345.1 uncultured Beijerinckiaceae bacterium
GCGCGCGCGCGCGCCCTGTCCCCCCGACCTCGATGTCCCGCCAGCGCGCGACTCATACCCCCGTGTGCCCTCGTCACGCCTACTTAGTCTTGGATCGGACCGCCTCGTGATCGATTTTGAACCCTCGCCAGGATAGCAAGCTGTTCAGCACCGCGGTGATGCATGCTCGACGCCCCTCAGCCTCGTGCGGAGCGGCGCAGGTCGAGCGTCAGAGGAAAATCGGGGTTGGGCGGCTCCGGCGCGATACGGAACGCGCCGGGCGTGTTGCCGTGCGGCTCGAAGCGCGCGAGGCGGCGCGCTTCCGCCTCGAAGGCGTTGACGGGATAGGTGTCGTGCGACCGCCCGCCGGGATGCGCGGCGTGGTAGGTGCAGCCGCCGAGCGAGCGCCCCGACCATTGATCGTAGACGTCGAAGGTCAGCGGGGTGTGCGGTGGGATCGTCGGATGCAGGCCATCGGCCGGCTGCCACGCCTTGAAGCGCACGCCTGCGACCGCTTGGCCACTGCGGCCCGTCCCCGTCATTGGCAGCGGGCGGCCGTTGCAGGCAATGACGTGGCGGCCCGGCACGAAGCCGTCGGCCTCGACCTGCAGGCGGCCCATCGAGGCGTCGACGTAGCGGATGGTGCCCCCCAGCGCGCCGGTCTCGCCGAGCACGTGCCAAGGTTCCAGCGCATGGCGCAACTCGAGGGAGACGTCGCCGGCTCGGATGTTGCCGCAGAGCGGAAAGCGGAACTCGCGCTGCGCCTCGAACCACAGCGGGTCGATGCCAAAGCCGGCCCGGCGGAGGTCGCCGAGCACGCCGAGGAAGTCCTCCCAGGCAAAGTGCGGCAGGAGGAAGCGGTCGTGCAGCGCCGTGCCCCAGCGCACGAAATTCCCTTGCTGTGGCTCGCGCCAGAACCAGGCGACGAAGGCGCGCAGCAACAGCTGCTGGGCGAGGCTCATCCGCGCATCGGGCGGCATCTCGAAGGAGCGGAATTCGATCAGCCCGAGGCGCCCGGTCGGCCCGTCCGGCGAGTACAGCTTGTCGATGCAGATCTCGGAGCGATGGGTGTTGCCGGTGACGTCGACGAGGATGTTACGGAACAGTCGATCCACCAGCCAAAGCGGGAACTCGTCGCCGGGCTTGGGCACCTGGGCGAGTGCGATCTCCAGCTCGTAGAGCCCGTCGTGGCGTGCCTCGTCGACGCGCGGCGCTTGGCTCGTCGGGCCGATGAACAAGCCGGAGAACAGGTAGGACAGCGAGGGGTGGCGCTGCCAGTACAGCACGAAGCTCTTCAAGAGGTCGGGGCGGCGCAGGAAGGGTGAATCGGCAGGCGTGACGCCGCCGAGCACGACGTGGTTGCCGCCGCCGGTGCCGGTGTGGCGACCGTCGAGCATGAACTTGTCGGCGCCGAGACGGCACGCCCTCGCGTCCTCGTACAGGCCGCGGGTGATCGCCACCGCCTCGCGCCAGCTCTTCGCCGGCTGCACGTTGACCTCGACGACGCCGGGGTCGGGCGTCACCTTGACGACGTCGAGGCGCGGGTCGACCGGCGGCGGGTAGCCTTCGATGTGCACGACCGTCCCGGTCTGCGCCGCGGTCGCCTCCACCGCGGCGAGCAGCTCGAGATAGTCCTCCAGCGCCTTCACCGGCGGCATGAACACGCAGATCACGCCATCGCGCGGCTCGACCGAGATCGCGGTGCGCACCGCGCCCTCGATCTCGACCTTCACCGGCGTCGGCTCCTGCCCCCGACGCTGCGGCTCTGCCCTACGAGCGCATGGCCGAGCCGCAGCGGCGGGGGGCGGGGCCGCCGCTGCGGCGCGGCCCGGCGCG
Organism: uncultured Beijerinckiaceae bacterium; assembly: GCA_937873345.1. Lineage (GTDB taxonomy): Bacteria > Pseudomonadota > Alphaproteobacteria > Rhizobiales > Beijerinckiaceae > RH-AL1. Next base: position 1,816 of record CALMRL010000655.1, read on the forward strand.
CCGAGGGCAGGGGC
>CALMRL010000656.1 GCA_937873345.1 uncultured Beijerinckiaceae bacterium
CAGGACTATGCCGGGGCGGCCGGCGTCGTCTCGAAACCCTTCTCGCAGGCCGGCATTGACGCTGCGCTGCGCTTCCTCGCCGGCTGCGTGCGCAACGCGCCGCCGCGCCTGCCGCCTCCGGCCGAGCTGACGCTGTCGGCCGCCTTCGCCCAGCGTCTCGCCGGGCCGGCTTGATGCTCAACCCTGACGGTTGTGCAGCCGGCGCTCCCAATCGAGTGCCTGGGTGACGATCGCCGGCAGGTCGTCGGCGAAGCGAGGCGTCCAACCGAGAAGGTGGCGGACCCGGTCCGCGCCGGCGACGAGGGCCGCGGGATCGCCGGCGCGTCGCGCGGCGGTGCGCACGGGGAAGTCGACGCCCGAGACCTCCTTCACCGCGGCGACGATCTCCTTCACGGAGAGCCCGCGGCCGTAGCCGCAATTGCAGGTCAGGCTGCCGCCGCCGCCGCGCAGGTGGGCGAGCGCCTTCATGTGCGCGTCGATCAGGTCGGACACCTGGATGTAGTCGCGCACGCAGGTGCCGTCGGGGGTGGGATAGTCGGTGCCGAAGATGTCCATGCCTTGCCGATGTCCGAGCGCGGCCTGCACAGCGATCTTGATGAGATGGGTGGCGTTCGGCGTCGACTGGCCAAGGCGACCGGCGGGGTCGGCGCCGGCGACGTTGAAGTAGCGCAGCACCACCGCTTTGAGGGGATGCGCCTTCACCGTATCGGCGAGCATCCATTCGACCATCAGCTTGGAGCGGCCGTAGGGGTTGATCGGCGAAAGCTGGATGTCCTCGACGACCGGGCTTTCCGCCGGTTCGCCGTAGACCGCCGCCGTCGACGAGAAGATGAAGTGTGGCACCCCGGCGCGCACCGCCTCGGCGATCAGCGTGCGTGCCTTGGCCGTGTTGTTCCAATAGTAGCCGAGGGGATCGGCGACCGAGTCCGGAACCACGATCTTCGCGGCGAAATGCGCGATCGCCTCGACGCGGTGCTCGCGCAGCACGCGGGCGACCAGCTCGGCGTCACCGAAATCGCCGGCGACGAAGGCAGCCTGCGGCGGCACCGCCCAGCGGAAGCCGGTCGACAGGTCGTCGAGCACCAAGACCTCCTCGCCGGCATCGAGCAGCGCCAGCACCATGTGGCCGCCGATGTAGCCGGCGCCGCCGGTGACGAGGATGCTCATGCCGCCGCTCCCTTGATGGCGACTGCCGCGTCGCGCTCCCACGCTAGCTGGGCAGGCGTTGCGAAAGCGCAAAGGATGCAACGGCACGCCGGTGCCACGACTGGCCTTGGCACGGCGGCCATGCGCGCCATCTCACGAGCAGCCGCAAAGAGGGCCGACCGCCATGGGGTTTCGCTATCACCGCTCGATCAGGATCTTGCCGGGCGTGCACCTCAATCTCTCGAAAGCGGGGATGAGCCTCTCGATCGGCGGCTCGCCGATCACCCTCAATTTCGGCGAGCGCGCGAAGCGCATCACCGCCTCGCTCCCCGGCACCGGCTGGTCGTGGTCGAAGCAGCTTGGCGAGAGCCGGCGCGAGCGCGATCGCTGACCTTCCGCCGGCTGGACGCGGGGCGGTGAATCTGCCATCGACGGCGCGCTTTTCGGCACAGCGCCGCGGGACGCAACGATCATGAGCGCCAGGATACGCAAGGCCGTCTTCCCCGTGGCGGGGCTCGGCACCCGCTTTCTCCCCGCGACGAAGAGCGTGCCCAAGGAGATGCTCACCGTCGTCGACGCGCCGGTTCTGCAGCACGTCGTCGACGAGGCGAAGGAGGCCGGGATCGAGCATTTCGTCTTCGTCACGGGCCGCGGCAAGGCGGTGATCGAGGACTACTTCGACGTGAACTACGAGCTGGAGGACACGCTGCGCGTCCGCTCGAAGACGCCGCAGCTCGAACTCCTGAAAAAGCAGACGCCGTCCGCCGGCGCCACCTCCTTCACCCGGCAGCAGGCGCCGCTCGGCCTCGGCCATGCGGTGTGGTGCGCCCGCGAGATCATCGGCGACGAACCCTTTGCCGTGCTGCTGCCGGACATGGTGACGCTCGGGCGCAAAGAGGACGGCGGGCGCGGTTCGCGTTGCCTTCGCCAATGCGTGGCCGCCTATGAGCACCACGGCGGCAACATCATCGCCGTCGAGGAGGTGCCGCCGACCGAGACGCACAAGTACGGCGTCGTCTCGATCGGACGGGACGAGGGCGCGAGCTTCGAGATCACCGGCATGGTGGAAAAGCCGCCGCAGGGCTCGGCGCCCTCGAACCAGATCATCTCCGGCCGTTACATCCTGCAACCTCAGATCTTCGACATCCTCGCTCGCGTCGGCAAGGGCGCCGGCGGTGAAATCCAGCTCACCGACGGCATGAAGGCTCTCGCCGGGACGCAGTCGTTCCACGGCGTGCGCTTCGATGGCCGCACCTACGACTGCGGTTCCAAGCTCGGCTTTCTCGTCGCCAACGCCGCCTTTGCCCTGGCCGATGGCGAGGTCGCCGAGGCCTTCTCCTCGGAGATGCGGGCGCTGCTCGCCGGCTGACCCGCCCCGTCAGGCTCCGAACGTCACGGGATCGGGGCCAAGCCGACCATCCTTACGGTCGAGCGCGGCGATGGCGGCATGGTCGTCGGCGTCGAGGCGGAAGCCGAAGACGTCGATGTTCTCGGCGATGCGCGACGGCGTCGACGACTTCGGGATCACCATTAGGCCGAGATCGAGATGCCAGCGCAGCACGACCTGCGCAGGGGTACGACCGTGCTTTTGCCCGATCGTCAGCAGAACAGGTTCGGCAAGTCCGCCACCCTGCCCCAGCGGGCTCCATGATTCGGTGACGATGCCCCGATCCGCGTGGAAGGCGCGCAACTCACGCTGCTGGAAGGCAGGATGCAGCTCGATTTGGTTGACCGCGGGCACCACGCCGGTGGTGGCGATGATCGCCTGCAGATGCTCGATAGTGAAGTTCGAGACGCCGATCGAAGTGGCAAGGCCAGCATTGCGGAAGGCGATCATCGCTCGCCAGGTCGCGACGTAATCCGTCGAGGGCACGGGCCAGTGCACGAGGTAGAGATCGACCGAGGAGCGACCGAGCTTGCGGAGGCTCTCCGTCAGGGCCGTCCTCGCTGCGGCCGGTTCATGGGCATCGTTCGAAAGCTTGGTCGTGATCACCACCGGACCCGCCGCGGAAGCGAGCGCCGCACCGACTCCCTCCTCGTTGCGGTAGATTGCGGCGGTGTCGACCGCGAGATAGCCCGCCGCGATCGCCGTCTCGACGGTACGCTGCGCCTCGGCTGCCGGCACTTTGAAGACGCCGAAGCCCAACTGCGGCATGCTTCGTCCATCGTTGAGGACGAGGCTCGGTTGAGGCTGGCTGTCGGGCATGGTGCTCCAGGATCGGTGCCGGGCAGCCGGCTCTGTTGCCGTTCGGTCACGAGCGGGATGATTAACGAAGGCTTTCCCTCTCGGCCATAATTCCTTCAGCAACCGTCATGTAATCTGAGCCTCAATTCGTAGAAGCGAGGGTCACATGACGGGTCTCGAAGCCAAGCTGGCTAACATCACCGCCATCGAGCAGTACGGAAATGTGATGAAGGCCAAGGGCCTGCACACCCGTGCTCGGTGGGCCCATGACGAGGCGCGCCGCCTGCGTCGCACGATCGAGGCGGTTGCCGGCTTCGTGCTCCCTCGCGCCGCCTGAGGTCGCGCGACCTTCAATCGGGAGCCGTCGTCTCCTCAGCTCGGCATCTCCTCACCATCGTCGTTCCAACTCCCGAGCGACGGCTCCGTCGCCGCCGCTATGGCCCGCCACGACAGGCGATGCCCATCGCGGTCGGCGATCTCGAAGGTGTCGGCGTCGCTCCAGCCGAGGCTGGGCGTCTGGTCGATGAAGCGCTTCGCTTCCGTGAGATTCGGAGCCTGATAGGGCCACATGCTCGCGACATGGGCCGACTTGAGGCCATCGGCGCTCTTGCGAACGGCGCGCAACATGAAGATCGGCATTGCAAGACTCCCTGCGGCCTGCGCCCGCGACGCGAGGAACGAACCGTGGTCGGCGTTCCAACCGCGCATCGACACGACGCCGACGATCTGACACGGCTATGACAATCCACGACGCGCGTTAGTTCCAGACTCGAAGCCGAGCGGCGATTCAGCGATGACCGATGTCGACCTGTTGCGCCGCCTGATGCTGATGCTGGAGGAGCGTCAGCTGTCGCCGCGGCAGCCCGTCGTCATCCTGCTGCCCGACGAGGCGGGAGCGCTGAACTGCTCGCCGCAGGAGGTCGCCGATGGTCTCGACCGCTTGCTCGCCATAGAATACATCGACGGCCCCGGCCTCGACGAGGAAGGCTTCTTCCTCTTCCGCAAGCTGACGCGGCGGGGCATCCAGTTCGTCCAGGCTGCGCGCCGGCCCGGCGATTGGGAGAAGCTGAAGAAGCAGTACGCGACGCAGCATACGGGCGTCTGAAGCACCATCATCCGCCGCCGGCCGGCGACACCGGCCGGTCGTCCTTCGGCACGATGGAAGCCACACGCGGCTCTACTTCCGCGCCACCTTGCCTTCGGTTGGAGCCTCTGCTTGACAAGGTTGCGGAAGGATTGCGGCTTGTCGAGATCGGCATGAACCGCAATCGTCGCGGTACTGAAGCTACCGCACTGTGCGCCCGCTCAGGTCCCATCGACCGTCAGGCCGTCATCCGCTTCACGGGAAGTGCCCGATCCTGCACCGACCGGAGATGCCGCAGACGCTTCGACGCTGGCAGCGGCAAGAGCTTGAAGCAAGGTGCACTGCAGTGCCTCGGCTATCCCGGCCGACTTCGATCAGGTGAGTGCTCAGGCTTCGACATCGATCTCTGCCGCGCCATCGCCGCCGCCGTGTTCGGCGAGCCGAAGATAATGGACTTCATGCCGCTCACCGCGAAGGGGTGTTTTGTCGCCCTGCGCCAGGGCAAGGTCGATTTGAGCTCACGCCTAAAGATCACGTGCAGATTGAACGAGCGGTGGACCCATGGCGGGCTGATGTACGCCCCTCCAGTCCAATGACGCCCGGCACCCACACAGATCAAAATCCCGCCCGATGTATCGGACGGGATGAGTTTGAAAGGGTGCGTCTCCTCGTCAGGCTATGCAGCGCGCAGGTTGGACGCAGCTGATTTGCCGGACCGGCGGTCGGCGACGACCTCGAAATCAATTTTCTGGCCTTCCTGCAGATTGCGCAGGCCTGCTTGCTCCACCGCGCTGATGTGCACGAACACGTCTTTTCCACCCTCGTCAGGCTGGATGAAGCCGTAACCCTTCTCCGCGTTGAACCATTTCACGGTACCAATCGACATCTCGGCTCTTCCTTAGATCGTGGCGTCGCAGGCCGCGTCGCGCTGCGACGAAGGCTCTCGATCGAGGGTGGAGCACGAGGTAGGATAGGCGCCATGGCGGCCTTGCCTGCAGAGCAAAAACACCCTCGACAGCCCCAGGGGCTGGATCGATGATGTAGAAATGGGATCCACGTAGTTCTGGTTCAATATGTCAAAACCGTACAGACATCTTATGGAACTGCAGTGCCCGTAAGCATATCATTTGATGTAGTAGCGACTTACCAAGCATGACGCTTGACGCTGCGTAGATCGGTGCCGGCATTTGCGATACGCGCTTCAGCCTCTGCCGCCCGCTCCCGCGTTACCAGCATATGGTGCCCGTTGGCGTGCAGCAGCCTTTCGGCATCGGTCATGATTCCGACATGGCCGGGCCAGAACAGCAAATCGCCCCGGCGCTTCGGCTCACCCGCCGGGATGTCCTGCCATATCGACAGGGTCTCCAGCATGTCCGTGTCGCGCGGCAAGGCGCGGCCCGCCAGGCTTGCGGCAAGCTGCACCAGGCCGGAGCAGTCGATGCCGGCTGCCGACTTGCCGCCCCACAGATAAGGTGTTCCGGTCAAGCCCTCGGCGACGGCGACGAAGTCGGCGGTCTGCCGCAGGGGCGCGAGGTGGGAGGCATAGATGAAACCGCCGTCGACCCGCAGGTAGGCTTCGACCCGCTCGACGACGGTGACGCGCGCATCGAGCGGGAGCGCGCGCAGTGCGGGACGCTTCATGTCCGCCGCGGGATAGACAAAGGTGCGATTCACCACCACGCGGTGATCCGCTGCCGCAGGCGGGCCGAGGGCGTCGGCCAGCACGTAACCGACGTAACCGTCCGCCTCCGCCTGCACGAAGGCCCATCCCTCGCTCTCGTCGTAGATCGTGACGATCTCCCCGTGCAGCAGCTGCGTCGACAAGCCGGCATCGGCACGCGGTTGCGCCTTGAGGTCGAGAATGTCGGCGATGACACCCGCCAGCCTACCCTCGACGAAGCGTTCCGCCTCGATCTGTCCACGCAGCTTGGCCGCGGCGATGTCGCGGCGGGCCGGCGTCAGACGGGGGTCGAAGGCGCGATCGCTCAACGTCCCTCGCCGCCGTAGCGTCGCTCCAGCAGGTCGAAGAGGGCGTGCGCGGTCTGTACCTCACCCCCTTCGGGATGGCCGGGACGGCTGGCGGGATTCCAGCCGTAGACATCGAAGTGCGCCCACGGCGTCGCCTTGCCGACGAAGCGGCGAAGGAACAGCGCGGCGGTGATCGCGCCGGCGAAACCGCCGCCGGGCGCATTGTTGAGATCGGCGACCTTGCCCTTCAGGCCGGCCTCGTAGCCGTTCCACAGAGGCAGCCGCCAGCAGGGATCGTCGGTGGCTGTGGCGTGACGCGCGATGTCGGCGGCCAGCACCTCGTCGTCGGTGAAGAACGGCGGCAGCTCCGGACCCAGCGCGACGCGCGCCGCGCCGGTCAGCGTCGCGAAATCGAGAAGCAGGGCGGGCTCCTCCTCGTCGGCGAGCGCCAGGGCGTCGGCGAGGATCAGTCGGCCCTCCGCGTCGGTGTTGCCGATCTCGACGGTCAGACCCTTGCGGCTCGTCAGCACGTCTCCTGGCCGGAAGGCGTCGCCACTGATGGCGTTCTCCACGATCGGCACGATCAGCCGCAGCCGCACCGGCAGGTCCGCACCCATCACCATCTCGGCCAGGGCGACCGCGGTTGCCGCACCGCCCATGTCCTTCTTCATCAGCAGCATGGACGAGGAGGGCTTGATGTCGAGGCCGCCGCTGTCGAAGCACACGCCCTTGCCGACCAGGGTCACCCTGGGGTGGACCGCATCGCCCCAGCGCAGGTCGACGAGGCGAGGCGCCTGCGCGGCCGCTCGCCCGACGGCGTGGACCAAGGGAAAATCCCGTTCCAGCGCCTCGCCGCGCGCCGTGTCCACCGTCGCGCCGTGGCGCGCGGCGAGCTCGACGATCGCCGCTTCCAGAGCATCGGGGCCGAGATCGTTGGCCGGACGGTTGATGAGGTCGCGGCCCCTCGCGATCGCCTCGGCGATCAGCGCGACCCGTTCCGCATCGACGCCCTCCGGGGTCACGAGGCGCGGCGCATCCCTGTCGCCGCCGCCGCCGCGGCGGAAGCGGGCGAAGCGGTAACCGCCGTTGCGGAAGGCGAGCGCGGCGAGGAAGGGATCGTCGAAGCCGCCGGCCAGGCGATAGTCTCCGGGCGGCAAGGCGGAGGCCAGGCGCCCGGAGACTATCGCCTGGCC
>CALMRL010000657.1 GCA_937873345.1 uncultured Beijerinckiaceae bacterium
GGCACTGCACCGCTGCCGCCAGCCCGCCGCCTTTGGCCGGCCTGGTGAATCCAGCGGAAAGTTGTGTCTTTTCGGCCGCTTTCGGGGCGGAACGGACCGCTCGGGCCCCACCGGGCGTCAAATCACACGACCACCGTCACGGTCTTGGCGGCCCGCGTCAGGCCCGTGTAGAGCCAGCGGGCGCTGTGCTCGCGGAAGGCGAAGCTTTCGTCGAACAGCACCACGTCGTCCCATTGCGAACCCTGCGCCTTGTGGACCGTGAGCGCGTAGCCGAAGTCGAACTGGTCCGACTCGCGCTTCTGCGCGAAAGGGATCTCGTCGTCGCGCCCCTCGAAGAAGGCCGGCAGCACGCCGACCCGCACGGGCTTGCGCTTGCCTTCCTCCTCGGGCCGCACGCTGAAGGAGAATTTGGCGCCGCGGTCGGCGTGGACGGCCGTGACGATCCAGGTGCCGCCGTTCAGCAGCCCCTTCTTCTTGTCGTTGCGCAGGCAGACGAGCTTCTCGCCGATCTCGGGCTTGTCGCCCGCATGCCCCAGCAACGTCCGCATGCGGCCGTTGTAGGCGCGGCGCGTCTTGTTGATGCCGACGAGGACCTGGTCCGACTGCATCACGCGCGGCGCCTCGATGGCGGCGCGGCGGATCACCCGGCTGTCGCCGTAATCCCCGAGCGCGAGGCGCCCGCCCTCGCGCACCGTCATCGACATGCGGATGATGGGATTGTCGGCGGCCTGCCGGTGCACCTCGGTCAGCATCACGTCGGGCTCGGCGTCGGTGAAGAACCCGCCGCCCTTCACGGGAGGGAGCTGCGCCGTGTCGCCCAGCACCAGCACCGGCTTGCCGAAGGACAGCAGGTCGCGCCCGAGTTCCTCGTCCACCATCGAGCATTCGTCGATGATGATGAGGTCGGCGTCGTTGGCGGCCGCCTTCTTGTTCAAGACGAAGGAGGGCGTCTCCTCTTCCTCGTCGCCCTGGGTGCGGTAGATCATCGAATGGATGGTGGAGGCGCCCCGGCACCCCTTCGATTTCAGCACCAGCGCGGCCTTGCCGGTGAAGGCCCCGAAGGAGACCTCGCCCGGCGCGTCCTCGGCGATCTGCTTCGCCAGCGTGGTCTTGCCGGTGCCGGCATAGCCAAACAGGCGGAAGACCGGCCGGTCCCCCGCCTTCAGCCAGGCCGACACGGCCTTGAGCGCCGCGTCCTGCTGGGGTGACCAGGCCATGGCGTCCTCAGTTCAGCCCGCGCCGCTCGAGCAGCGTCTCGACGCTCGGCATGCGGCCGCGGAACGCCATGTAGGCCTCCTCGGGCGGGCGGGTGTTGCCGGCCGCGAGCACGTTGGCGCGCAGCCGCTCGGCCGTCTCCGGATCGAAGACGCCGTTCTCCTCGAAGGCGCCGAAGCCGTCCGCGTCGAGCATCTCGGACCAGAGATAGGAATAATAGCCCGCCGAATAGCCGTCGCCCGCGAAGACGTGGGCGAAATGCGGCGTGCGGTGGCGCATCACGATGGCGTCCGGCATGCCGATGGCGTCGAGCGTCGTCTTCTCGACGGCGGCCGGATCGACACCGGCCCGCGCCTCCTCGGGCGTGAGGGCGTGGAACGCCATGTCGACGATGGCGGAAGCGCAATATTCCACCGTGGCGAAGCCTTGGGAGAAGTTGCGCGCCGCCCGAAGCCGCTCGAACAGGGCGTCGGGCATGGGCTCGCCGGTCTCGTGGTGCAGGGCGAAGCGCTTCAGCACCTCGGGCCGCGTCATCCAGTGCTCGTAGAGCTGGGACGGAAACTCCACGAAGTCGCGCGACACGCCCGTGCCGGCGATGGACGGATAGGTCACGTCGGACAGCATGCCGTGAAGCGCGTGGCCGAACTCGTGGAACAGCGTGCGGGCGTCGTCCATCGACAGCAGCGTCGGCTCGCCTTCGCCGCCCTTGGCGAAGTTCATGACGTTGACGACGATCGGCCGCTGCCGGACCCCGTCCATGTTGTTCTGCCCGCGGAAGCCGCTCATCCACGCGCCGGAGCGCTTCGACGGCCGCGCGTGGTAATCGGCGAGGAACAGCGCCACCGGGGCGCCGTCCCGGTCCCGGACCTCGAAGGCCTTGACGTCGGGGTGGTAGACCGGGACGTCCGGCCGCGGCGTGAAGGTGAGGCCGAAGAGCCTGGTCGCCGTGTCGAAGGCGGCTTCGGCGATGTTCTCCAGTTTGAGGTACGCCTTGATGTCGCTCTCGTCGCGGTCGTAGTCGCGCCGCC
>CALMRL010000658.1 GCA_937873345.1 uncultured Beijerinckiaceae bacterium
GAGCCGAAGCACTCTTGAAAGCCGCGCTGATCCAGATGAACTCCGGCCCCGACAAGGCCGGCAACCTCGAGGCTGCCGAGGCGCTGATCGCCCGCGCGGTCGAGGCGGAGCGGCCGGACTGGGTGGCGCTGCCCGAATGCTTCGACTTCCTTGGCGGCCGCCGCGAGGACAAGCTGGCCGCGGCCGAGTCGATCGGCGAGGGGCCGGCCTACCGGCTGATGAGCCGCCTCGCGCGCCGCCACGGCGTCTTCGTCCACGCCGGCTCGATGCTGGAGCGGGTGCCGGGTCAAACGGGGCCCGCGGAGCGCATCCGCAACACCACCGTGGCGTTCGACCGCGATGGCCGCGAGGTCGCCCGCTATGCCAAGATCCACATGTTCGACATCGAGACGCCCGACGGCACGAGCTACCGCGAGAGCGCCTCGTTCGAGCCGGGGCGCGAGGTGGTGACCTACGACTGCGAGGGCGTCAGGATCGGCTGCGCCATCTGCTACGACCTGCGCTTCCCCCGGCTGTTCGAGGCGCTGGTCGACCGCGGCGCGCAGCTCATCGTGCTGCCGGCCGCCTTCACCCTGCAGACCGGCAAGGATCACTGGGAGGTGCTGTGCCGCGCCCGCGCGATCGAGGCGCAGGCCTACCTGCTGGCGCCGGCGCAGTGCGGCACCCACCGTGCCGGGAACGAGACGCGCACCAGCTACGGCCATTCGCTGGTCGCCGACCCCTGGGGCCACGTCATCGCCCGCGCCTCCGATGGGCCGGGATTCGTCGCGGCACGGCTCGATCCGGGCAGCATCGAGGCGGTGCGTCGCCGCATGCCGGTGCGCGAGCACCGGGTGGTGCTCTGAAGCGCTGTCGCCGGAGTGGGCGCCCGGTCCGGCGGCAGGGCGCTCTCGCTCAGTAGAGCGGCGTCAGCTCGATCCCCGTGCTCACCGGACCGATGCCGACGCGACCGTCCGCGAGCGTGATCGGCAGGGCCAGCGCGCCGGGGGTCTGCGGCTTGCGCGAGCCGCAGA
>CALMRL010000659.1 GCA_937873345.1 uncultured Beijerinckiaceae bacterium
CCCCCGCCATCCTCACCATCGCCGAGCTGATGCTGATGCCGATGGGGATCGCGATCGGCTACTCCTTCATGACGCCCTCGCCCTACGGCGGCGTCGAACGGCCCTTCACGGCGGACGCCTACGCCAAGGTGCTGTTCCAGCCCGACCTCGACGGCACCCTCGGCTTTGACCCGACCGTGCTCATCGTGCTCGCCCGCTCGGCCCTGCAGGCGGCCCTGGCGACGGTTCTGTGCATCGCACTCGCCCTGCCGCTGGCCTGGTGGATGGCGACGCGCTCCCCCCGCCTGCGCCGCGTGCTGGTGCTGCTCGTCACCGTGCCGTTCTGGACGAACCTCCTCGTCCGCACCTACTGCTGGGTGCTGATCCTGCGCGACAACGGCCTCGCCAACCGGGTGCTCGCCGCGCTGCATCTCACCGCTGCGCCCGTGCCCTTCCTGTACAACGACGGGGCGGTGCTGCTCGGCCTGGTGTACGCCAACCTGCCCTTCGCCGTGCTGCCGATCTACGCCGCGCTGGAGAGGACGGACCCGCGCCTCGTCGAGGCGGCCTACGACCTCTACGCCGGCCGCTGGACCATCGCCCGCCGCTTGGTTTGGCCGTTGGCGCGGCCGGGGATGGCGGCGGCGGTGCTGCTCGTCTTCGTGCCGGCGCTCGGCTCCTTCCTGGCGCCCGACATCCTCGGCGGCGGGAAGCGCCTGATGATCGGCACGCTGATCCAGCAGCAGTTCACCTCCGGCCGCGACTGGGCCTTCGGCTCCGCCCTGTCGACGCTGCTGATGGCCGCTTCGCTGCTCGCCGTGGCGCTCGCCGCGCGGCGCCGCGGCAGGCTGGTCGCGTGAGGCCTTTCGACTGGCGCCGCATGCCCGGTGCCCGCGCGCTCGGGCTTGGCGCGCTCGCCTTCCTCTACGCGCCGCTCCTGGTGCTCGTCGCCTATTCCTTCAACGCCAATCGCCTCGCCCTGATCTGGACCGGCTTCTCGCCGCGCTGGTTCGCCGTCGCCCTGGCCAACGAGGACCTGCGGCGCACCGCGCTGAACAGCCTCGCCGTGGCGGCGGTGGCGACGCTCGCCTCGACCGTGATCGCCCTTCCCGCGGCGCTGGCCTTCGAGCGGGGCGAGCGCTTCACGGGCCGCGAGGCCGGCGCGGCGCTGATCGCCCTGCCGCTGGTGGCCCCCGAGATCGTCACGGCGACCGCCCCGCTGGTGCTGTTCGAGGCGGTCGGCCTGCGCGCCGGCCTCGTCAACGTGATGCTCGCCCACATCGTCTTCTGCATCCCCTTCGCGCTGGTGCCGATGCGGGCGCGGCTGCGCCTGATGGGACGCGAGTTGGAGGATGCCGCCCTCGACCTCTACGCCTCGCGCTGGACCGCCTTCCGCCGCATCACCCTGCCGCTGATGGCGCCGGCGGTGGTGGCTGGGGCGACGCTCGCCTTCGTGGTCTCGCTCGACGACTTCCTGATCACCCTGATGGTGGCGCCGGCGGGCGCGACCACCCTGCCGGTCTACCTCTACGGCATGCTGCGCCTCGGCGTGACGCCCGAGGCCAACGCCGCCGCGACCCTGCTTCTCGCCGTTTCGGCGGGCGCGGTGGCGCTGGCCGTCGGCGCCACCGCGCGTTCCACCAATCCCGGGGCCGGTCCGGCGGACGCAGGCGCCGCGGGCGCGACGGCGCGATGAACCGGAGCATCCGACGCGGCGCGGGGGCTACGAGCGCCGGGCGGAATGCGCTATGCGATCCAGGACGCGAAGGATCACACCGGGACGGCGAAGCGACGATGAAGGCAGTTCTGCTGGCGGGGGGCCTCGGCACCCGCCTATCCGAGGAAACCTCGTTGCGCCCCAAGCCGATGGTCGAGATCGGCGGCCTGCCCATCCTCTGGCACATCATGAAGATCTACGAGGCGGCGGGCGTCGACGAGTTCATCATCTGCCTCGGCTATCGCGGCTACGCGATCAAGGAGTACTTCTCGAACTACTTCCTGCACCAGAACGACGTGACGATCGACTTCGCGACCAACGAGACCAGGGTGCACACCCGGCGCGGCGAGAAATGGTCGGTGACGCTGGTCGACACCGGCGCGGAGACGATGACCGGCGGCCGACTGAAGCGCGTCGCCCCGCACCTTGGGACCGACACCTTCTGCATGACCTACGGCGACGGCGTCGCCGACATCGACATCGCGGCGCTGGTCGCCCACCACCGCCGCGAGGGCCGCGCCGCCACGGTGACGGCGGTTCGGCCGCCGAGCCGCTTCGGCACGCTCGAGCTCGACGGCGACGCCGTCACCGGCTTCACGGAGAAGCCGCACGGCGAGGGCAGCTGGATCAACGGCGGCTTCTTCGTGCTGGAACCCTCGGTGATCGACCGCATCGGCGGCGACGACACCACCTGGGAGCGCGAGCCGCTGGAGTCGCTCGCCCGCGACGGCCAGCTCTCGGCCTACCGCCACGACGGCTTCTGGCAACCGATGGACACGCTGCGCGACAAGCGCCACCTCGACGAGCTGTGGCAGGCCGGCCGGGCCGCGTGGAAGCTGTGGTGACCCCGGGGGTG
>CALMRL010000660.1:0-739 GCA_937873345.1 uncultured Beijerinckiaceae bacterium
CCACCGCCTGCCGGCGGTCCCCCTCCCCCGGCTTCGACAGGGGAGGATGGCCAGCGATCGGCGCTGCACGGCTCTTCCTCGGCGGAGGTCGCCTCGTGAACGTCTCCGCGCTGTTCATCCGCCGGCCGATCGGCACCATCCTGCTCGCGATCGGCGTGTTCCTGATCGGCGCGGTGTCCTACTTCCGGCTGCCGGTGGCGAGCCTGCCCTCGATCGACTTCCCCGCCGTCTTCATCATCACGCAGTACCCCGGCGCCAGCCCGGAGACGATGGCGGCGACGGTGGCCGCGCCGATCGAGCGGCACGTCGGCGAGATCCCCGGCGTCACCGAGCTGACCTCCGTGTCGTCGCTGGGGTCGAGCGTGATCATCTCGCTGTTCGACCTCGGCCGCAACGTCGACGGCGCCGCGCGCGACGTGCAGGCCGCGCTGAACGCCGCCGCGCTCGACCTGCCGGCCGGCCTGCCCAACGTGCCGATCTTCCGCAAGGCCAACCCCAACAACGCGCCGATCCTGATCCTGGCGCTGACCTCCGACGAGATGCCGGCGGCGGCGATCTACGATGCCGCCGACACGGTGCTGCTGCAGCGCATCAGCCAGGTCGACGGCGTCGCCCAGGCCGACGTCGCCGGCGCCGACCAGCCGGCGATCCGCATCCGCGCCGGGTCGGCGATGGGCCTGTCGCTCGACGACATCCGCACCACCATCGTCAACGCCAACGCGGTGTCGCCGACCGGCGC
>CALMRL010000660.1:769-3304 GCA_937873345.1 uncultured Beijerinckiaceae bacterium
GTGTTCGGCCGCGCGATCTCCACCAACGACCAGCTGAAGACGCTCGACGACTACCGCAACCTCGTCCTGAAGAACGCCGGCGGCACGACGACGCTGGTGTCGGACGTCGCCACCGTGACGAACTCGACGCGCAACGACCGCTCGCAGGCGACCTTCAACGGCAAGCCGGCGGTGCTGATCTACGTGCGCAAGCAGGCCAACGCCAACGTCATCCAGACGGTGGACCGCATCAAGGCGCTGCTGCCGGAGATGGGTCGCTTCCTTCCCGCCGGCATCAGGATCTCGGTGCTGAACGACCGCACGGTGTCGATCCGCGCCTCGATCGACGACATGATCCTGACGCTCGCCGCCACGGTGGTGCTGGTGATGCTGGTGGTGTTCGTGTTCCTGCGCCGCACCACGCCGACGGTCGCCGCCGGCGTCACCGTGCCGCTGGCGCTCGCCGGCACCTGCGCCTGCATGTACGCCGCCGGCTTCTCGATCGACAACATCTCGCTGATGGCGCTGGCCACCTCGGTCGGCTTCGTCGTCGACGACGCCATCGTGATGATCGAGAACATCGACAAGCACCGCGAGGCGGGGATGGGTCCGCTCAGGGCGGCGCTCGTCGGCTCCAAGGAGATCGGCTTCACCGTGATCTCGATCTCGGTGTCGCTGATGGCGGCCTTCCTGCCGCTGCTGCTGCTCGGCGGCGCCGCGGGCCTCCTGTTCCGCGAGTTCTCGGTGACGCTCGCCTTCGCGATCCTGATCTCCACCGCGGCATCGCTGACGATCACGCCGATGATCGCGGCGAACTTCACCTCGAGCAAGCCGCCGCGGCCGCCGAACCGCTTCGACCGCGCCGTCGAGGGCACGCTGGAGCGCGTGGTCGCCTTCTACGCGCGCACGCTGAACGTCGTGCTGCGCTGGCGCTTCCTGACGATCTGCACGATGTTCGCGACGATCGCGCTCACCGTGTTCCTGTTCAAGGTGGTGCCCAAGGGCTTCTTCCCCGAGGACGAGACCGACCTGATCCAGGTCTCGACGGAGGCTTCGCCGACGATCTCCTACCAGGCGATCGTGCCCCTGCAGGACCGCATCGCCGCGCTGGCCCTCGCCGACCCCGCGGTCGAGAACGTCGGCGCGCAGATCGGCTCGTCGGGCAACGGCCCGCAGCAGCAGTCGGCGAACCAGGGCAAGCTGTTCGTCTCGCTGAAGCCGCTTTCGCAGCGCGGCAACATGCCGGTGCGCAAGGTGATGGAGCGGCTGCACCGTTCGTTCCGCACCGTGCAGGGCATGGACACCTTCCTGATCGCGATGCAGGACCTGCGCTTCGGCGGGCGCGACCAGAAGGCGTCGCAGTCCCTCACCGTGTCGGACGGCGAACTCGGCGAGCTGAACAGCTACTACCCCAAGGTGCTGGCGGCCCTGAAGGCGCTGCCGATGCTGGCCGACGTCACCACCGACCACGAGGCCGGCGGGCTGCAGGCCGACGTCACCGTCGACCGCCTCGCCGCCTCGCGCCTCGGCGTGACGATGGCCAACATCGACAACACGCTGAACGACAGCTTCGCGCAGCGCCAGGTTTCGACGATCTACTCCGCCCGCAACCAGTACCGCGTGGTGCTGGAAAGCCCGAAGGCGCTGATCCGCGAGCCCGACGACATCCTCAACACCTACGTGCCGGCCGGCGTCAGCCTGCAGTCCTCGACGGGGCTGGGGGGCGGCGGCGTCGAGACCTCGCTCGGCGACTCCACCAACAACGGCCAGACCACGCAGACCTCGACGGCCGCGGCGATGCCCTCCGCGACCGCCGCCACCGGGCTGTCGGCGACCACGCCGACCGTCACCGGGCGCACGGCCGGCGCCGTTTCCTCCTCCTCGGCCAACGCCCAGTCCTCGACGCAGTCGGCGACGCCGACGGGGCAGATCCAGCTCGCGGCGATGGCCAAGGTGGCGATCGGCTTCGCGCCGCTCTCGGTCAGCCACCAGGGGCAGTTCCCCGAAGTGACGATCTCCTACAACCTGAAGCCCGGCGTGGCGGCGGTGAACGCCAACGACGCCGTGCTGAAGACGGTCGCGGCGATGCACCTGCCCGACACGGTGCACGCCGACTTCACCGGCGACTCGAAGCTGTTCCAGGCGAGCGCGGGGAGCCAAGCGCTGCTGCTCTACGCGGCGCTGATCTCGGTCTACATCGTGCTCGGCGTGCTCTACGAGAGCCTCGCCCACCCCCTCACCATCATCTCGACGCTGCCCTCGGCGGGCCTGGGCGCGCTGCTGGCGCTGGAGGTGACGGGGACCGAGCTGTCGCTGATCGCCTTCATCGGCATCGTGCTGCTGATCGGCATCGTCAAGAAGAACGGCATCATGCTGGTCGACTTCGCCCTGCACGCCGAGCGCGATCGCGGCATGGCGCCGAGGGACGCGATCTACGCCGCCTGCATCGAGCGCTTCCGGCCGATCCTGATGACGACGCTGGCGGCGCTGCTCGGCGCGGTGCCGCTGATCCTGGCGTCGGGCCCCGGCTCGGCGCTGCGCCGCCCGCTCGGCATC
>CALMRL010000661.1 GCA_937873345.1 uncultured Beijerinckiaceae bacterium
GAGCTTCGGCGAGCTGACCGTCGCCGGCCCCTGGGTCGCCTCCGCCTACTTCAACCGCGAGGACGACTCCGCCTTCCGCGACGGCTGGTTCCGCACCGGCGACGTGGCGACGATGGATGCGTCCGGCAACATCGAGATCGTCGACCGCGCCAAGGACGTCATCAAGTCGGGCGGCGAGTGGATCTCCTCCATCGCACTCGAAGCCGTCGCCGCCGCGCACCCCGGCGTCGCCGAGGCGGCGGCGATTCCGGTCCGCCATCCCACCTGGGGCGAGCGGCCGCTGCTACTCGTCGTCCCCGTCGCGGGCCGGGCGCCAAGCCGCGACGAGATGCTGGACTTCTTCCGCGGCAAGATCGCCAGCTGGTGGCTGCCAGACGAGGTGATCTTCGTCGACGCCCTGCCGCACACCGCCACCGGCAAGCTGCGGAAGACCGAGCTGAAGCGGCTCTACGCCGATGCGCTCGGCCGGGAGCCGAAAAGCAAAGGGCTGGAGGGTCAGGTGCCGCAGAAGGTGCGGTAGAGCCGCCCGTCCGGCTCGGGCGAGGCAGCGTAGAGCTCGGCGTCGGGCTGGTCGTCATAGGGGCGCGCCAGCACCGCGTTCAGCGCGTGGAAGGGCGCGAAGTCGAGGCGCTCGGTCGCGGCGGCCAGAGCCGCCTCGACATGATGGTTGCGCGGGATGAAGGCCGGGTTGACACGGCGCATCGCCGCACCGCGTTCCCGCGCCGGCTCGGCGGCGAGGCGCTCGCGCCAGCGAGCGGCCCAGCCGTCGAAGGCGGTGGGATCGAGGAACAGCTCGCGCACGCCTTCGTCGCTCTTGCCCCTCTCGTCCTCGCCTCCCTCATCCTCGACCGCCGCGGCGAGGCGACGGAAGGTGAGCGTGAAGTCGGCTCGGTTCTCCGCCATCGCCGTGAGGAGATCGTCGGCGAGAGTGTCATCGCCGTCGTGAGACTCAGCCAGACCGATCTTGGCGCGCAGGCCGCCGTGGTACGCCGCCTCGAAACGCGGAGCGAAACCGTCGAGAATGCCCGTCGCCAGCGCCACCGCCTCCTCCTCGTTCTCCGACAACAGCGGCAGCATCGCCTCGGCGAGGCGGACGAGGTTCCAGTGCGCGATGCGCGGCTGGTTGGCATAGGCATAGCGCCCGTGCGCGTCGATCGACGAAAAGGCGATCCCGGGATCGTAGGCGTCGAGGAAGGCGCAGGGGCCGTAGTCGATGGTCTCGCCGGCGATCGACATGTTGTCGGTGTTCATCACGCCGTGGACGAAGCCGATGTTGAGCCAGCGCGCCACCAGCCCGGCCTGCGCCGCGACCACGGCCGCGAGCATCGCCTCGGCCGGGCGCTCCGCCGAGGCGGCGGCGGGATAGTGCCGGGCGATGACGTGGTCGGCCAGCGCCTTCAAGCCGTCGAGATCGCCGCGGGCGGCGAGGAACTGGAAGGTGCCGACGCGGATGTGGCTCGCGGCGACGCGGCACAGCACGGCGCCGGGCAGCCGCCGCTCGCGGATCACGGTCTCGCCGGTCAGTGTCGCAGCGAGAGCCCGCGTCGTCGGGATGCCCAGCGCCGCCATCGCCTCGCTGACGAGGTACTCCCGCAGCACCGGCCCGAGCGCCGCCCGGCCGTCGCCGTTGCGCGAGTAGGGTGTCGGCCCGGCGCCCTTCAGCTGGATGTCGCGGCGCAGCCCGTCGCGGTCGACGACCTCGCCGAGCAGGATGGCGCGGCCGTCGCCGAGCTGCGGGTTGAACGAGCCGAACTGGTGTCCGGCATAGGCGGTGGCGATCGGATCGGCACCCTCGGGCACGCGGGAGCCGGCGAGCACGGCCGCGCCCTCGGCGCTCGCCAGCCAGTCGGCATCGAGCCCGAGCCGTTCCGCCAGCGGCCGGTTCAGCGCGACGGGTTCCGGCGCGCCGACCGGCGTCGGCGCACGCCGGCTGAAAAAGCGCTCGGGCAGGCGGGCGTAGCTGTTGGAGAAGGGTATCGGGCTATGCGGCATCCATCCCATGTAGGTCTGCACGGCGGCGACGCCATCCACAGCGATCGCGCCGGCCGCGCGGAACGGCGCTCCCTGTCCGAGCTTGAGCCTTTGCCAAGCGAGGGAGACGGGGATGACCGCCAAGAAGGACGTCAGCAAGGGCGACGACGTCACCTACAAGTGGGGCAAGGGCACCGTCGAAGGCGAGGTGACCAACGTCCACACCGAGGATGTCGAGAAAACGATCAAGGGCAGCAAGGTGACGCGCGAGGCCTCGAAGAGCGAGCCGGCCGTCGAGATCAAGACCGACAAGGGCGGCAAGGTGCTGAAGTCGACATCGGAGGTGAAGATCAAGTAGCGCGTCGGCCGTGGAGGGCTTTCCGAGGCGTTCCACCACGTCACGGCATGGCGAGCGCCGAGGAAGATCTCGCTCGGGGAACGCGATGTCCCGGCGCGCGAGTGATCGGGTCGGCAGCGGGACTCAATAGCGCTCGATCACCGCTTGTTCGGAGCTGGCGTGCGCGGCGCCTGCCCGGTGCAGGTGGGCTCGCGACCGACTTGACGAAGTCGGGCGGCACAGGCTCATGCGGGCGGACGACGCCATGATCACCGATCTTGTCCGATCCTGCGCCGCGGCGTTGCACCGCGCTCCCCACCCGTCGCGGACCGTCGGGGGCTCGCGCGATAGCCGAGCGGGCGCGCATGCCGCTGTCGCACCGGGAGCCTCCTGGTTTCCGGCGGTGATCCTCGCCGCCGGTTTGCTGGCGTCGGGCGCGGTGGCCGAAGCCGCATGGCGCGCCGGCGAGATACGTGACGAGCAGTCGTTTCACCACGCCACCGAGATCGAGCTGCAGGCAATCCTCGACCAGTTCGGCACGTACACCGCGCTGCTGCGCGGTGCGGCGGGCCTTTTCGCCGCCGCGCATGACGAGGTGAGCCTCGCGGACTTCCGTGCCTATGTCGGGCGTGTCGACGTGGTCCGGCGCTACCCCGGCTTCCTCGCCATAGGGTTCACCCCCGTCCTGCCGAAAGCCGACAGGGAGCGGCTTACGGCCGGCTTGCGTGCCCAGGGCATTGCCGACTTCACCATTCACCCAACGAGCGATGCCTCGCTGATCGCGCCGATCGCCTATGCCGAGCCGGCGAACGCCCGCAACCGTGTGGCGATCGGCTTCGACGTGCTGACGAGCCCAGCGCGCCGCGAGATGGTTGAGCGCGCCCGGGACAGCGGCGTGGCGGCCACCTCGGCGCGGCTGCAGTTGCAGCAGGAGATCGATGCCGACAAGCAGGCCGGCTTCCTCGTCGCCACGCCGCTCTACGCCGGCGGCACCGTGCCGACGACGCTGGAAGCGCGACGCGCCGCCTTCCGCGGCTTCACCTTCGGCGCCTTCCGCGCCGACGACCTCTTCGCCTCGATCATCGCCACCGGGGCCGAGGACGAGGCCGCCCTCGTCGTCTACGACGGGCCGCCGGGCGAGGCGACGCTGCTGCATCGCTCGCCGCCGCGCGCCGGAGCGCCCGACACCGCGGACTTCCGTCGCGCTGCGGGACTGGAGATCGGCGGTCGCGCCTGGACCGTCGTCTTCACCAGCCGGGCACCCCGGGACCGGGCCTCGGCCGAGCGCGATCCCTGGCTGATCGGCGGCGGCGGCGCGCTGGCCACCATCCTGCTCTCCCTTGCTGCGCTGCGCCAGCGCCGCACGCAACGCGAGGTGCAGCGGCTCAACGCCTCGTTGGAGGCGCGGGTGGCGGAGCGCACCCACGACCTCCTCGATGTCAACGAGCGCCTGCGCGAGGTCGGCGAGGAGCGGCTGAAGGCGGAGGAGCAATTGCGCCAGAGCCAGAAGATGGAGGCGGTCGGCCAGCTCACTGGCGGCCTCGCGCACGACTTCAACAACCTGCTCACCGGCATCGGCGGCTCGCTGGAGCTGCTCGGTCGCCGCCTCGCGCGAGGCGATGCGAGCAATGCCCGTCGCTACGTCGCCACGGCGCAGGATGCGGTCGATCGCGCGGCGGCGCTGACCCATCGCCTGCTCGCCTTCGCCCGCAGGCAGACGCTCGATCCCAAGCCGACCGATGCCAACCGCCTCGTCGGCGGCATGGAGGATATGGTGCGGCGCACGATGGGACCCGCGATCGCCGTCGAGACCGTGCTGGCCGACGCGCTCTGGCCGATCCTGTGCGACCCGAGCCAGCTCGAGAACGCCTTGCTCAACCTGTGCATCAACGCCCGCGACGCGATGCGCGAGGGCGGCCGCTTCACCATCGCGACCGGCAACGTCGAGCTTGCCGCGGCCGAGGCGGAAGGCCACGACATGGCGCCCGGCGACTACGTCAGGCTGCGCGTCGCCGACACCGGCACGGGCATGGCGCCGGAGACGGCGGCGCGCGCCTTCGATCCCTTTTTCACCACCAAGCCGCTCGGCCAGGGCACCGGGCTCGGCCTGTCGATGATCTACGGCTTCGCGCGGCAGTCCGGCGGACAGGCCCGCATCCGCTCGGCGCTCGGCGAGGGGACGGCCGTGGAGATCGACCTGCCCCGCTTCCGCGGCGAAGTGGAGCAACCCCTCGCGCCAGCCGCGACAGCGACGTTCTCCGTCGTGCGCGGCGGGACCGTGCTCGTCGTCGACGACGAGCCGAGCGTGCGCACGCTGGTCGTCGAGGTGCTGACCGAGCAGGGCTTCCACGTGCTGCAGGGCAGCGATGGCGCCTCGGGCCTCGTTCACCTGCGCTCGCCCACGCGGATCGACCTGCTCGTCACCGATGTCGGCATGCCCGGCGGGATGAACGGCCGGCAGCTCGCCGACGCCGCGCGATGCGAGCGCCCAGGCCTCAAGGTGCTGTTCATCACCGGCTACGCCGAGGAGGCCGTGCTCGGGACGGACCGGCTCGAGCCCGGCATGGGCGTGATGGTCAAGCCCTTCGCGATGGAGGCGTTGACCGCGCGCATCCGC
This sequence comes from uncultured Beijerinckiaceae bacterium, assembly GCA_937873345.1. Classification (GTDB taxonomy): domain Bacteria; phylum Pseudomonadota; class Alphaproteobacteria; order Rhizobiales; family Beijerinckiaceae; genus RH-AL1. Next base: position 4,926 of record CALMRL010000661.1, read on the forward strand.
TCGATGCTTGAGGACGACGCCCTTGTTCCGGGGGACGCTCCGGCCTGAGCGGCGGCTGCCGGCTTAGGCCGAGAGCCTGGCCGGGGCGCGGGGCTGGCCGTGATCGGCGCCGTCCCCGAGGGTCCGCACCACCTGGTAGAGTTCGCCGAGCAGCGCCGCGTGGCAGGCCGGGAGCGAGGCGGCATCGGCTTCGAGGAAGGCGCGACAGAGCCGGCCGAAGCGGGTGAAGCCGAGCATGGCCGCGCCGGCGATGCTGGCGTGGGCCTCCGCCCGCAGCGCCGCCTCCGAGGCCTCGCAGAGCGGATGGGTGAAGCGCGCGACGAGCGAGGCTTCGAGCAGGGCGCTCATCGCCCGCACCTTGGCTTCGCCGAGAATGCGGATCAGCCCGTCGACCACCTCGGGGTCGAAGGCGGCCGGGTCGACCGGCTCACGCACGGCGTCGCGTTCCGCCCGCTCCAGGACCGCGTCGAGGTCGTCGAGCGAGAGCGGCTTGGTGAGCACGCCGTTCATGCCGGCGGCGAGCGCGGCATCGGTCTGCTCGCGCAGCACGGCCGCTGTCAGGGCGACGATCGCCACGAAGCGGCAGCGGGCAGGCAGGAGGCGGATCGCGCGGGTGGCGGCGATGCCGTCGACGTAGGGCATCTGCAGGTCCATCAGGACGAGGTCGTAGTCCTTGTCGGCGACGGCCATGATCGCCTCGCTGCCGTTGCCGACGATGTCGACGCGATGACCCTTGGCTTCGAGCACGGTGCAGTTCAGCTCCTGGTTGAGGACGACATCCTCGACCAGCAGGATTTGCAGCGCCCGGCCCGCCCGGCC